>JACQPN010000021.1 GCA_016207515.1 Euryarchaeota archaeon
AGACGGGCGGATTGACCGGGCGCAATAGCGCCTCATGCACGATTCGAGTGCGAAGAGATGAATGCCCATACATTCACAAGCGCGTGAGGGGGTTACTTGCCACGGACGCCGCCTCATCATAGAGATGATGCGACTTTTCGCCCTAGCGCAAACCGGGGTTTGCGCTGGGCCGAGCGCAAGCTTCGCTTGCGCTTCGGCAAAAGTTGCTGCGGAGTCACCTGGCGGGCCACATTTCTTCTCAAAGAAAACGGAAACATTCACGGCGGGGTCGTCGCCTAGTTGGCGGGTCTACGGGACAATCCTCGTGAGAGCGCCTCTATCGCGGGCCGGTTCTCCTCGAACCATTTCTTGAGCTCGGCGAGTTCGGCAGAGACCTTTTCCTTCTCCGCCTCCGTCTCCTCGTAGACCGTGTAGAGTTTCGCGAGCCTCTCGCGCTCGGTCTCGATCTTGGAGTTGAGGTCTTTGTTGTCCGCCTTGTAGTGTTCGAGTTCGGATATCTCGCTTCTCAGTCCTTCGAACTCGGCGAGTCTGCGGCGAAGCTCGTTCGACTCCTCCTCGAGCGATCGGACCTTCGTGTCCTTCTGGTTGATGACGCCCTCGATCTCGTAGAGGTTCGTGTCCTTCGCCTTCAACTCGTCCTCAAGGCGTGCCGTCTTCTCTTGAAGCGACCGCACGTCCTTCTCCTGCGTCTTGTAGATGTCCCAGAGTTTCACGAGCCGCTCCTCCTCGTCCTGGAGCCGTCGGCGGTCTGCGGCGGAGCGGTCCTCGGCCGTCCTTGTGGCGCCCGTCGCCTCGTTGACCCTCGCTTCGAGGCCGTCGATGAGGGCCATGAGGCTGTCGAGGTAAGACGTGTCGAGCCGTTGGCGGAAGCGTTCGAGCGAGTCGGCATCCCGCTTGACCTCGCTTTGGATGCGGCGCAGTTCCGCGTTTACCGCTTCGAGGCGGGTCTTGAGTTCGTCGCCTCCAGCAGCGCTTGGTTCGGCCATTCTTCCGGCCGCGAGATGTGCTCCATGCCCTTAAATATTGTTTGAGACTCGCCCGGCCACCGAAAAAGATGAAGTGGAGGCGTCGGTTGGGGAGTGCGTGCGCTACGCGGCAAAACTCGCCTACCAGGGGAGTGCTTTCCACGGCAGCCAGCGCCAGCCGCACGCTAGGACCGTTGAAGGGGACCTCTTGGAGTCGCTTGGCGCCGTCGGTGCCATCGATTCGGCCGAGGCCGCCCACTTCGCTTTTGCGGGCAGGACCGACCGCGGTGTCTCGGCGCTTGGGAACGTCGCGGCGTTCGATACTGGCTTTCGCCGCGATGAACTCCTGTCGGCGATCAACGCGAACATGCGGGACGCGTGGGTGTGGGCGATCGCGGAAAGGCCGTCGGCGTTCAATCCTCGGCACGCGAAGGCGCGTACCTATAAGTACATACTTGACGAGCGGGCCCTGTCCCCGGCCCGCAGCGAAAGGTCGAAGGCCGCCGCGGAAACGTTATCGACCGCTTTCAACGACGCGCTCCAGGTTTTCGTCGGCGAGCACGATTTCACCAGTTTCGCCCGGATCGAGCCGGGTGTCAACCCGGTGCGAAGGATCGATTCCATAAACGCGGTACCACGCTCCGGATTCGTCGAGGCGACCTTCGTCGGCGAGAGTTTCCTTTGGCACCAGGTGCGTCGCATCGTCGAGGCGGCGCGACGCGTGGCAGCCGGCGACATTCCTCTGAAGACGGTCGAACTCGCCCTCTCTCGCGAACGCGAAGCGGATCTCGGCATTTCTCCCCCGGATGGGCTGATCCTCATGGACGTCGCATACGACTTCTCATTCACGACGGATGAGCGCGCCGCCCGCGGAGCCCGCGAGGAGATCCAACGACGGCTCGCCGCCGCGACGCTTTCCGGACGCGTATTCGAGGAGATCGGCGCGTTCTAGCGCGGCCCGCCGCGCCGCAAATATATAAAAAAGGGGACCGCCTTGGCCCCCAAAAGCGGTGGCTCCATGGATATCTCCTCGATCCTGTCGCGTTACGACAAGAACAGACTGACGGTCGCCACCGTCTGCTCGCACTCGTCGCTCCAAATCTTCAACGGGGCCCGCAAGGAGGGCTTTCGCACGTTGGGCCTCTGTGTCGGAAAGCCTCCACGATACTACGACGCGTTCCCCTTAGGGAGACCCGACGAGTTTCTGTCGGTTGCGAGCCTCAAGGACATCGAGGCGTACCAGAAGGACCTCGTGAAGAGGAACGCGATCCTCGTCCCGCACGGGAGCCTCGTCGAGTACATGGGGACCGACGTCTTCGAGCGCGTCCCGGTCCCGACGTTCGGCAACCGCAAGGTGCTCCAATGGGAAAGCGACCGCGAGCGGTCGCGTAAATGGCTCGAATCGGCGGGGCTTCGCATGCCGGAGGTCATCGCCGATCCGAAAGACATCAACAAGCCGGTCATCGTGAAATACGACGGGGCGAAAGGCGGCCGCGGCTTCTTCATCGCCAGAAACCACGAGGAGTTCAAGCAAAGGATCGATCTCACGAAACGGTTCACGATCCAGGAGTTCGTCCTCGGGACGCGCTATTATATCTCCTACTTCTATTCGCCGCTACGCACCGATGGCTACCGCCTCTCAAAGGGATCATTGGAGATGCTTTCGATGGACCGGCGCGACGAATCCATCATCGACGAGGCGCACAGGCTCGGCTCCATCTACGAATTGGAGAAGATGGGCATCACGCCGACCTTCGTCGTCACGGGAAACGTGCCGATGGTGATGCGCGAGTCGCTCCTGCCGCAGGTCTTCGAGATGGGCGCGAACGCCGTCGAGCGCTCGATAGAGCTCTTCGGCGGCATGGTGGGACCGTTCTGCCTTGAAACCGTCGTCACGGACAAATTGGAGTTCAAGGTGTTCGAGATATCCGCCCGCATCGTCGCCGGCACGAACATCTACATCTCCGGTAGCCCCTACAGCGACCTCGTGGAGCCGGATCTTTCGACAGGCAAGCGTATCGCCCAAGAGCTGAAACGCGCGGTCAAGATGGATGCGTTGGACAAAGTAGTGAGTTAGGCAGCGGCGATCCGATCGAAGGGACCCCCCGGCGGGCCTCGCCCCCGGTACGAACTGTTATTACAGATTCGTGGCCATCGGGTCTTGACAGAATGCCGATTCCCTCGTTGAGCGCGATAGAAGGCGCGTTCCTGGTGAAGGCGTCATGCCGCGCGGTCCTTCGACTCACGGGCAAGGGGCTCGTGAAGACACTGCAAGACATCCTGTCAAACGACGTCGAAAAGATCGCGGGCGGCTCGGTCGCAACTTCGCTCCTCCTCACGCCGAAGGGCAAACCCGTTGCGGTCTTCGATGTCTTAGGCGGCGATGAGGCCGTCGAGATAGTGACGGACGTCGAATCGGTCGAGGAACTCACGAGGGAGCTCGGTCGTTACGCCCGTGTCGCCCGGGCGAGGCTTGAGCTCGCCGACGCGGTCGCGATGACGCTTTACGGCTCAAAGACCGTGGACACGATCGAAAAGGCCGAGGCCGGCCTCAAGGGGATCCATGACTCGCGCGGAGTCGTCACCATCCTCGCCCGGCCCGACGCGCATATCGCAACTGAGGCGAGCCTTTCGAAAGCAGGCGCCGTGGTCGTTTCGCGCGAGGACTTTGACCGCGCGCGGGTCAAGGCCGGCGTGTCATGGGGCGGGCACGAGATAGTGCCCGAATACTTCCCGCAGGAATTGGGGCTCGGGGGACTCATAGATTACAAGAAGGGCTGTTTCGTCGGACAGGAAACGATGGCGCGGCTCAAGAACTTCGGGCACACGAACCGCGAACTTGTTGGCATTGAGGCCGCGAGCGGCACACGTGTTTTGGTCGGCGCGGCCGTTCGTGTGGGTGGAGCGCAAGTCGGAACCACTACCAGCGCGATCGGTGGCGCTGCACTCGCGGTCGTGAGGACCGGCGCAGCCATTGAAGGCTTGGACGTCGAGATCGACGCCGCGACCAATCCGGTCCCATTCAAAGTAAGGACCATCGCAGGAATCCACGAGTGACGAATACGAGGCCGAGCAAAGAGCGGCATGGTTTTTGGCCTTGATCCATGGCCCCGCTTACGGTCCTATGGTTGCCGTCGAGGATGGGCAAACAGTGCGACTCCAAGGGGGACGGCGAGTGCGACTAGGAGCGCGGGACCAGGAGTTCGCGCTACCCCGTCGATGTCGCCGTTGGCGACCGACGTTTCCGGGCCGAGGCGGCCCTCCGCCGGACTATCGTCGGTGGTCGGGACAATAACCTCGAACTTTCCCTCAACCGCGTCGGACTCCACATTGGGTTGCGGGAATTCGTAACTTCCGGTGGGCTGGCCGGTGTTGTGGTAGGCAATAATCTTGAATTCCCTCATTTCGTCGGACGGGAAATTCGCGCGCGTGAGCGGAAGCACCCACACAAACTTGTTGTCCTCCGGTTGCGCCGTCCAACCTATGAATCCGGCACTCTCCGCACGCTCTTCCGTGCGGTTTCGATGAAGTTCCGTGAATCCCTCCGTGCGTCGTTCCTCAACGGGAACGGTGCCATCGAAAGAGAGCTCGAACAAATAGGTGTAGTCCGCGCTCTTGTACCAGGCTCGGTACCTCCAAGAATCGGTCATGGTGCCGTTGCGTTGATTCGAGAAGCTTGAGAGGTCTCGCAGATTCAATTCCAGTATTGCCCGCGACGACGTTTGTGCGAGGTTCACACTTAGAATGTCGACAGAGTCTTTCGCGGCAGAGGCAATCCAGGGAATCGTAATAGGTTTCACAGGCGTGACTAGGAAGGCGCTTACATCCCCCGCCGGGTCGTGCAAAATCTGGGGCTCACTCGACGTTGCGGATGCGATCCCGCCTAGACTTGGGATAATGAGTACCAAGAATACGATTAGAACGCCCGTTCCCGCACCGTTCACGATTTTTTCACCGTCTTCCGATATATATATATATCGGTGGCATTGAAACGCCGGGGTTCGAATGGGGCGAACAATTCTGGTAGCGGTTTTTCTCATGTGCGGAACGATGACTTTTTCGCCCGGTGTCCTTGCCGACCATTGCCGCGAAGGTTGGACGCATACGGACGCGGGTGCATGTGATCCTCCGACCTGCCCGGCCGGGGACGTATTCACGGTTTACCCCGAGGATCGTTGCGTGGATGGGCACGAATTCTGTGGCCAATTTGGCCAAGTACCGGTGTACAACCAAGATACCGGGCGCACCACATGTGCCAACGACGCTGACGACGACGGTGTGGGCGATCCCGTGGACAATTGCCCGGACGAGGCCAACCCGGGTCAGGAGGACGGTAACAATGATGGAATCGGTACGGCGTGTGACCCGTGCGAAACGCCGAGTGTGCTCACTCCAAGGGAATACGTGGATTGCGTCGTGATGAACTGGCAGAACTACTAGGGCATCCATGTGTATCTGACCGACGTGGACCGTCGGGGCTCGTTCCGCCCGAATGGCGCGAATCGGGCGCGCCTCCTCAGATGACCAAAGGATAATCCGTGGCGAGCGCGTGGGCCGCGCGTGCTCACACTCATCCTCGCGGATGCTGAACTCGAACGCGTCCCGCCGCAGATAGCAGGGCATCCATCGGTGCGCGTCCACTCCAAGAAGGCGCAGAAGAAGGGCGAGTGGCTGATGCTCGATTCGTCGCTTCACCACAAGGCCCTCGAATCCGTCCCGGACGGGGATCGTCGTGGGCGCCCCGACATCGTGCACCTGTTCCTCCTCACGGCCCTCGACTCGATCCTCAACATCGAAGGGGGCCTACGCGTCTACGTCCACACGCGCGACGACATGCTCATCACGGTCGACCCGAAGACGCGCATTATGCGCAACTACAACCGCTTCGTGGGGCTCGTCGAGCAGTTGTTCCACGTGGGGCGCGTGCCCCGCGAAGGCGAACCGTTGATGACGTTGGAGAGGGACGTGACGCTCGTGGATGCGGTGGAGCGCGCGAAGGCGGACCGCGTCATAGTCCTGTCAGAAGCGGGAAAACGCGTCGCGGTCCACGAATTCCTGGAGGAAGTCGGGTCGGCGAGCGAAAACGTCTGCATCGTCATCGGAGGCTTTCCAAAGGGAGAGTTCAGAAGCGACGTGTCAAAGATCGCGGGGGAGACTTTCTCCTTCCACACCTCCGCCTTGTCCGCGTGGGTCGTGGCCGCCGAGGTCATAGTCAATTGGGAACGGATCGCACTGGACCGATCGAAGGGCCCGGCGGAGGGGACCGCGGCGAAGGCGAGCGGGACCTTGAAAGGCTCAGGATTGAATCGGGAGCGGTTCCGCTAGCGGATCCGGAAGAGACGAGATCGCTCCCTACTGCTCCTGCTGCTTCGGAAGGTCCGCGACGAGTTCCACGAGCACGCCCATCTCGCCTCTTAGCTTCGGCCCGGTAAGAAGGGTGCCTGCGAACCCGCGGCTGCCTTGGCTGTTTTGCGTCGCGTCTGGAGCCGTGCAGTTCTCGTAGCAGTTGTCGGAGATCGAGGACCAAGGCCGGCCTCCCGTGTCGATGACGATGTCGATGAAGTCCGTGTTCCCGCCGCAGCGCACACCGCGGCCACAGTTCGCGCCGCCGCGTGCCACCGGGTCGCCCGGTTCATGGAGCGTGACGGTGACGATAGTCGGTTGTGAATCGAGCGCGTTCGTCGAAAGGCCCATGTACGCGTACCAGGCAACCTTTTGCATCTCGTCTTGCGTGCGCTCGCCCGTGAGGTTGTACGGGTCATCCTGTTCCGATCCGATGTATGCGAACGCGATGCGGCCGGCGGAGCCCGCGGCTATCGTGGCGTATGAAAGGCCCTTGACCTGCGGGGCCCCCACGATTATCGGGTCGCTCCATGTCGCCCCCTGGTCGGACGAGTGGGCGAAGTAAGCGAGGGCATCGTCGTTTCCCTCCCAGAGGGCGTAAAGGTTGCCGGCCTCGTCGACTGCGAGATTCAGCTCGTGGCCGGCGATCGGCACCTTTTCGCTCACGGTGTGGATCGTCCATGTCTTCCCATCGTCCTTGGTGACCGCGACTTGCGGGACGCCGCATTGGCCTTTCGGCAGGTAGACCGTCCCATCGGGCGCCGCCTTGAGGTGGCCATGGAGACCGCCGCAGAGCCCGTTCAACGCTCCGTTGAGGGCACCGTTCGGCGGGTCGCTTGCATCGATCTCGGCGTCCTCCGCCTGATAGCCGAGCCACACGGTGACGAGAGGACCCCACGTGACGCCGCCATCGAGGCTCGTGGCGCAGGAACTCCTATACACCTGGTTGATGCAGTAATAAAGGACGCTCGCGTATCCGGACGTCGTGACGGTGCGGGGTTTGGCGGCGACTATCGTCTGGTGATCGTGGACACCCGGGGGCAGGCCGCAGCCAGCGGGGTTTCGCTCCCAAGTCTTCCCCTCGTCGTCGCTCCAGCGCAGATAATCGCAGACGGTCCCGAGCAGGTCGATGCTATAGACGCGGTCCGTGGCCGGGTCGACATAAACGTAAGGATCGTTGGTGACCGGGGGTTCCGTGTGCCCGGTGGGAAGCTTTGGCGACACGTCCTTCCACGTGAGCCCCGTGTCGATGGTGCGCATTATTCTCGGGCCGCCCCCTTGCGCGGACATGAATACGGCGCCGCTTTTCGTGACGCCGATAGTGGGCTCGGCGACGGGCGCGGGAACGATACGTGCTATTCCCTTGGCAAGGATGAGTTCGGTCAGGACATCGGTCGAGGGGCCCGTCGTGACTGTCGCCGACGTGTCGAGAGCCCCCGTCGCCTTGTGGACGGTGGTCCCCGTGGGAGCGGTTGATGGCACGCCGGACAGCTGGTCGGAGACGAGGTCCGGGGTCGGCGCGTTCGAGACGCAGCCGGCGAACGCCGTCGCGATGAATATGAAGACTATGCCAATACTGATGCCCCCCTTACCCTGACGTTTCATCACGCAAAACTAGCCGCTGCATTGTTAAGAAGGTTGTTGACCACCGGTTGCCCGACCTCGGCCGTGGTTATATATGGCCCGCCGACCGCGCTCTCTCTAATTCTGTCCGATGTCGGCGCCCATTGGCGGCGCTTCCACGTAGGCTGAGACCGCAACGATCGGCAGAGACACCATGGAAGCTTCGACCGCCCCGTCGTGGCTGAAGCCTTGTGCGCCGAGAAGCGATGCATCGTGGGGTTTGGCGGGGTAGAGCCTGAATTCCGTGTAACGCCCCTCTTCGAGGATCCAATCCGGGTCTTCGGACTTGAGCGATAGGCCGATCGAATGGCCGGCCTCGAAGACCGTCTCCTGCGCGTACATCTTGAACGTGATCTTCGTCGCCTTGTCCATCTCCATCGGTGTCCCCTTGTCTCGGCTTTCGCGGTGACGTAGATCAAGGAAGCCCTTGTTCACCCACTTCATGGTGCCATTGGGGGCGACGTCGAAGAGTGTGAGCGACAGGTGGGCGTTGTCGCGGTTGATCGCGAGATACAGACTCACCGTGGGCTCGCCCGCGGACGCCATCGCGGCGTCGAGCGGGTCGCTCTTGAAGAAGAGCCGGTCGGGTGCATCCACGGGCGCGTCGGGGATCATCGATTGACCAGTCTCGTAGCGCCCCGCTTCCTCCAAGTTGGTCCTGAACTTGATCGGCTCATGGTCGTCCTCGGCCTTGAGTTTGAGGCCGCCGCGCGTCAAGTGCAAGTCCAAAGCCGATACCGGCGCGGGTGGCCACGTCGATTCCGTGTGCCAGCGGCCCGTGTTGTCTTGCACGAGGACGGCCGGTTCGTCCATTATGCCGTTGTCCTGGCAAGGAGAGCCGTCCGCGTTTGGCGTCCCGCCGGTCGAGCCGCAGAAGCCGTCCTTCAACCAGTAGTCGAACCATCGGGTCAACGTCTCATTCCAGTCGCTTCTCGACCATTCTTTGTTGAACCTGTTGTTGTTCGGGTAATCGTGCGCCCATTGGCCGAGCCACATCTTCTTCGGGCTCTTGATCGAGTCCCACTGGGGGATCGCGTTGTCTATCTTCACGTTCCAATCCTGGAGACCGTGGATGAGGAACACCGAGGCCTTGACGTTCCCGAGTTTCCCAGAGTAGTCGCGCTCGTCCCAGAAGGCATCGTGGTCGCCGTCGACACCGGTGGTGTAGCCTTTCGGCAGGTTTTCTGCGACTTCGGGGCAAAGGCTTTCGGCCGCGCGGTTCGGGTGCGGGCTGAAAGCCACGGGCGAATTCGGGTTCGCGTTGACTGGCGGAAAACCCATATCCCAGTCGATGAGCATCGTGTAATAAGTCGGGAAGAGGACTCCGCCGCCCGAGCTTCCCCAGTATGAGATGCCTTCGCGGTACATGTAGCGGTACATGTCGGTGATGCCGCTGATGGGGACGATGGTCTTCAGCGCCTCCGGCGCCCCGATGGCGGCCTCCCAGGGCGTGGTGCCGTCGTAGGACTTGCCGACCATTCCGACGCGGCCGTTCGACCAAGGTTGTTTTCCGAGCCATTCGACAAGCTGTTGTGCGTCCTTCTGCTCCTTCTCGCCGCCGAAGTCGTAGCATGCGCCGGAGTTCCCCGTTCCCCGGACACTCGAATGGACGACCGTGTAGCCGCGGGGGACGAAGTACTTGACGATGAAACCGTGGAAGCCGAGCCCCGTGTCGGTGGTGTTGTCCAGATTGGAGTTGCCGTAGTACGGCGAGAGGTCGAGGATGACGGGGGTCTTCGTCCCGTCAGGGACTTCGGGCTTGAAAATCGCGACATCGAGTTCGATCCCGTCGAACGCTTTCAAGAACGACTGCTCAACCGGAAGGATCCGGTGGATCGGGAGAGAGATCGCGCTGCTTCCGACGTCGATTCTCGCGTCGGGGGCGGCTTGGGGTGTCGAGATGCAGCCCGAAAGCGCGAGTGCGAACATCAGGGCGGTGGCGCCTGCGATCCTCATTATAGTACTGGTCCTCGGGAAGGAAGCCCGGTTTGCGCCACTTATAATTTGTTGTGCAAGCGTGTGGTCGGCCTGGAGCACATTGGGCCACGTCAAGCCTGCGCATCGGCCACGGCCCGTGGAAGCGGACGCTTGTTCGCGGCCTGTGTTGGGTCGCGGAAACGGTACCGGGTCATGTGGAATGGCGGCAGCCGCTTGTCGCGGGCTCTCGGGCCAGTGCCAATGGCCCTCGCTCCAATAAGTATTAAGTATGGCCCAGGTGACATTCGGCCTGTGAAATCCGGGGCGATCCTCGTAATCCTCCTGCTCATCGCCGGGAGTCTCGCCTTGCCGTCCGCGTCCGCCGCGCCCCAATTGGTCCATCACTATCCGCAAGTCGAGCAGGAACTGCGCGCGATCGAGACCGCGCACCCCGACCTTGCGACCGTGAAATCCATCGGAAAGAGTTCGCTCGGCCTCGACCTGTGGCACATAATGCTCACCGACATGAAAGTCACGGGCCTCGCGGACTCGCGATGCTCGTCCGCTGGCTCCTCGGCGGAAGGAGCCGCCTGTGGTCCCAAGTACAAAGTCTACATGGACGGCGGCCACCACGGGAACGAGGTCCTGGGCGTGGAACTCGTCTTCCTCTACATCAACTACCTCGTCCTCGGCTACGACGCGAAGGACCCCGAGGTGATGAACCTCCTCGCCCAGAACGAATTCCATCTAACTCCGATGTTGAACCCCGACGGGAACATGCTCGACACGCGAAAGAACGGCAACCAGGTGGACCTCAACAGGAACTACCCGTACGAGTGGGGCACCGACGGGGCAAGCGCCGATATCACGGCGGGGAACTACCACGGGCCGCAACCCCTCTCAGAATCGGAGATCAGGGCGAACACGGAGCTCGCGGCCAAGAACGACTGGGACGTCTGGGTAACGATGCACACGGGTGTAGCGGAGTTCTACTGGCCTTGGAGCTACACGAACGACGACCCTCCGGACCACGAGATGTTCGTCGCGATGGAGAAGCCCTTCGAGGCCGCGACCAACGGGCGCGTGGACGCGATGCAGTCGGCGGAACTCTACATCGCGGACGGCGACACCGAGGACTTCGCGTACGGAAGCCTTGGTATCCCCGCGTTCGTCTTCGAGGTCCACGAGGACCAGACCGTGCCGGTCTACCCCGAGGAGCTCACGGGTGTCTTGAAGGACCAGTTCAACGGCCTCAAATGGGTCGTCGCGAACACGCCGAAGTACGGAGCGAACCTCACCGTGGTATCGGCTGAACGATCCGGCGCCCTGCTGAACCTCACGCTCAGAAACGACGGCTTGGGCCCAGCTCGAAACCTTTCCTTGGCCGTCAAGGTGGGAGGTCAAGCCCAATACGTGTCTTCTGGCGGCTTGAACGGCGACGAACGCTTGGCGCCGGGCGCGACCACGACGCTGACGATTCCGCTCGGCGCGGCCCCCGTGGGATCCATTGAAGTCTCGGGAACGTATTCGCAGCTTCTCATCGGATCATCACGCACGAAGACGCTCGCCTACTCCTCGGGCGAGGCGTCGCCACTCGGACTTTCCGACGGACCCGCGCGAGTGCCCGGGTTCGAGCTTCCGCTCGTGATGCTCACCGCACTCGCGGCAGTCACGTTTTCCCGACGCAAGGCCTGAACCGCGTTCCGCCTTCTGTCGATCCACATCGCCGTCCCGAGCGCGAGCGCCGTGGCGGCGAGAAGGCCCGGCGCCGCATCGAAAGCGGACGTGACGATGTCCGAGGCCGCCGTCGTGACCGGATTGTTCCCTGTTGTTTCCCCGTAACCGGCGCTACGCTCGGTGTTCCCGCGCGCCTTCCCCGGAGGCGTCAAGGGTTCATCGGCGTACGGGATCCCCTCGCCGAAGCCCGAGACGCGGTCCCCGTGCCCGCCACCGGTTCCCGAGGGCCCATCAGCCGTCCCCCACCAGTTGCGATCGAATTCGGTCGAATGTTTGCCACCGACCACCCCAGCGTCCGAGTTGTCGAAGATGTCGTTTTCCGCGATCCGGTGGCTTCCATCAGCGATCGTGATGCCGCGCTCGTTGTCGTGGATGCTGTTCGCCTCGACGAGGAAGCTCCCGCCGTCGAGAACGACGCCGTCGGCGCTACGCGAGACGTCGTTTCCCTTGAGTCTCCCGGTCGCGTCGTGGAGGGCGAAGCCTTGACCGTTTTCCTTCACGCGGTTGTCGGCGATACGGGCGTCGCTGGTTTCCGACACCGAGACCGCTTCGCCCAGGTTCGCCTCAATGACGTTTCGAGAGATGTCCAGCGGCATCGCGCCGTTCGCCTTCACGCCGCCGTCGTTTTCCCGCAACGTGTTGGAGCGCGCGATGAGCGAGGAGGTCCCAGGCGAACTGGAGTCGATCTCCACGGCGTAAGCGCCCGCACGCGTGATGGTGTTCCCTTCGAGGGTCGCCGTGGAATCGAACATGGATATCCCCGCATCTTCGCTCTCCCGGATGACGTTCGAGCCGATCGTCGCCTCCACGTCCCCTCGAAGGAGTATCCCGTGGTAGTCGCGCGTAAGGATGTTGCGCTCGATCGTGACGTTCTCCGCGTTCCCCAGCACGATCCCGGAGTAGCGGTACCGTCCACCGGTGTCCTTCCCGTCGATTATGGTGTTGTCGCTTATCACGAGGTGGAATCTCGTGTTGAGGACGATGATCCCGTCCTGGGCCCTTGCCGAGACGGTCCACCCGGAGAGCCGGAACGGATCGTCCGCGGTCCCCTTGCCGCCGCCGACACCGTTTTTCAAGATGGTGTCACCAAGGAGGAGTTCGGCGTCGCCGTTGATGATGATCGGCGCGTGATGGCTCGTCTTCCCCGCGTCGATGTCTATCGCCGCGCCCAGAGGATCTTCTGGGGTGACGGAAAGGAGATCCACGGGAAGTGCGGCGGCGGCACTGCTTGCCACGAGTAGTGCAAGGATGACCGCCGGGCGGGAGGACATCGACAGTCCTTTGATCGTCAAGGTTGAAACCAGGAGCGCTCGGGCGCGAATGCAAAAAATGGTGTTGTGGCCTAGGGGCAAAAGGCCCCATGGCAATCGTCAAGAACGCGGGCACAGAACGTCGCAACGCCTTGGGGCGTCCAGTGGCACCAGCGTCGCCGAGTCAGCCGGGCTGCCCGTCAACGGTCTACCCGTCAACACCAGCCGTATCGGCGTTTCGACGAGCCACAGATGCTCAGCGGCCGGCACCTACAGGGTGACGCTCACCGTGACCGATGACGGCGGCGCCAAGCCGACCGACTCGGGCTACGACTGCAGGCGGTACGAGGGCGATACCGGCGAGTCGTACACCCTCACGGATCCGGCCGCCGCTGTTGGGGAATCCGGGTGAAGGTGTTCTCCGGCTCGGCGAGCGTGAGCTACGAGATAAGGGCCACGTACTGAGGCCTCACAAGTCCAATGAGCGGGTGCGGCGTTGACGCCGCCCGTGGTTGGGGTCACCGCACCAGGCCCAATCCGCAGGCTCCACCATTTCCTTTGGAGCGCTTCAAAGCCGAAACCTGGTGACGATTCGTCACGCACATAAATGGCGACCGTCATTGGGCGCCCCGGCGAAAATCCGGTGATCCGATTCTGGCCCCGTCCCGTTGGCACGGGAACGTTTATCTTCCGACCTTCGATATTCGGGTGACCCGCCGGGGGGCGGGTGATTTGGAGGTGAGGTTGGAGAATGTCCAGGCTCCTGTCGGTCACGTGCCGTCTTAGTGGGAGCCGCGCGTCGTACGCATCTTTCCATTCGGGGTTTGGAGGCTGGAGCGTAGAACACTTATCGACGGTCGGCAAGGACCGTCGAACGGATATCAACAAACGAAAGTGAAAATTCTCATGAAAAGAACTTTGTCAATCTTCGTTGCGATAGCGATGCTTGGAGTGCCGGCCGCGATGGCCCTTCCCGACGTAGGGACGCCCACCGTGCCCGAGACAGGCCCGACACGATGGATCGTCGGCTTCTACGAGATGCCCGACATCAAGGAAGGGGACCTCTACCTTGGCGAGCGCGTCGTCAGCACGACGCCGCAGGGAGGCTTCATCACCATAGAGACGATGAACTTCGACCTATTCGAGGCGAAGGCGAACCTCGACGAGAACGTGCAGTGGATCGAGACCGACTTCTCCGACCACCAGCTCTTCTTCTCGCCGAACGACTTCTACGTCGCCCACTCGTCGAACTGGGGCATGAACAAGATCGGTCTACCGACCGCATGGGACACGACCCTCGGCTCGACCTCCATCAAGGACGGTCACCTCGACTCCGGCCGCGTCATCGGCCACGAGGACCTCTCTGGGACGCGCTTCCAGAACGGTTTCGACTACAAGAACAATGACGCGACCCCGGACGACAACTCGGGCTGCAGCTGGCACGGTTCGCACACGAGCGGAACCGTCGCGGCGACGATCAACAACGCCAAGGGCTTCCCCGGCACGGCACAGGTCACGCTGCGGTCAATCAAGATCTTCGGCACCAAGGGGAACTGCCTAGCGGCCTCGACCACGGGGATCGCAAACGCGATCTACGAAGCTGGTAACCAAGGGAGCCACCTTAGCTCGAACAGCTGGGGCGGCGGCGCGTTCTCGACCGCGATAAACAACGCCATCAACACGGCGCGCGGCCAGGGGACGATCTTCGTCGCAGCGGCCGGAAACGGCGGCTGCAGCAACTGCATAGGGCAGCCTTGGCTCCCACAAGAAGCGAACGTCATCATCGTGACGGCGACCGACGTGAATGATGCGGGCGCCTCCTTCAACTCGAAGGGTCCGCAGACGGACGTCTCCGCTCCCGGTGTGGGCATCGGCAGCGCAGGTGGGCCGGGCAATAGCTACTATGTCATGTCGGGAACGTCGATGGCCACCCCGTACGTGACGGGCGTCGCTGGGCTCATCAAGACGCTCCACCCGACCTGGACGGAGCTCCAAGTCGAGGGCTGCTTGAAGAGCACCTCGCTCGACCTAGGTTCGGCCGGCGAGGACGACACCTTCGGCGCGGGCCGTATCAGGGCGAACCTCGCGGTAGGCTGCGTCTAAGCCTGGCTGATTCTGCCGCGCAGGTAGAAGTTGGAAGGCGGAGGGGAAAGGCGCGGGCGAGACGCTCGCGCCGTCTTTTTCCTTTTTTTATCGATGATAGCCGTACGCCCCGCGTTCGCTAGCCTCGGCGCCGATCGGATTGCGCCCGAAAGAATCACGACTTCCGCCGGCAACGAGATGGAACACGGTCCGCGCCCACTTTTTTATATCCCCTCGCCGTTGGCTCGCCGCCGCCAGAGGCGAGCCTTCATGGACACGAGGATATTGTTCGCCGCCGCGCTCGCGCTCGTTATCTTGTCATCCTCGGAGGCGACGGCGCGCGATTTCGATATCACCGTGGACGCGGACGGGGCTGTCTCTTTCACGACCGGCGACGCCTCGGTGATGGGTCCCGTGGACAACACGCCAGACGCCCGGTCTGAATGGCGCTTCGACAACGCGCTCGGAAGCATCAACGGCTCCATCACGTTCGAGGGCTTTTGGAACGTGACGCACCCGCGCCAGCCGCTCCCGAAGATCGACGGCACCTACTTCGCCGAGTGGCACGGCGACCCGACGGACGGGGCCCGTGAGGACGAGAATTTCACGAACGTGACGGGGACCGTCGACCGGCAGGTGTTCCTCTTCTCGTTCGCCCCCAACACCGTCACGTCGGCGCGCACTCTCCTTTTCGAGAAGGACACGACACCGCCGGGGTACACGCTGGGGGAGATCACGAACATCACGCACTACTCTTTCCTCATCGTCACGAACACGACGGAACCGGCGCTCGCCGACCTTCTCATTCGTCCCATGGCAGGAGGCGAGTACGTCATCAACCCCACGCCGTTTCCCGCGCGCCGCCAGAACTTCCCCGTCCAAGGCCTCCAACCGGCGACCACGTACGATTTCACGATCGAATTCTGGGACTTCTCGATGAACCACGTGAAAAGCGAGGTGCTCACGATGACCACGGCGCGTAAGCCCACGCCACCGCCTCCGATCCTCCTGAGCCTGTTCCCAGAGGACAATGCGTCCCTTCCAAAGAGCCCAGACGCGATCCGCGCGCGGGTCGTAAGCCCCAACGTGCCGCTCGTACACGGCGATGTCCGCCTCATACTCGACCTCAAGGAGTACACGCCGAACAGCACGTTCGATGGGGCGAACTTCACGTACGTGCCGGACAAGGCGCTCGCAGCTGGCCTCCACAAGGCAAGTCTCGATGTGACCGATTCGGCCGGTGGGTTCCTGCGCGTGATCTGGCGTTTTACGGTCGAACCGCAACGGGTGCCAGGATTCGAAGTCGCCCTCCTCGCTTCGGCGCTCGCGTGCGCAGCGACCGTTCTCAGGCGGCGCGTGTGAGGCGAGGCGCCCGGGATCGGGGACCACGTAGCCTTCTCACGTCTCGGATCATCGCCATCGCCGCTGCGACGTCGCTTATCGTCGGCGCAGTCCCTGCGAGCGCGAAGAGCTTCGACGTGCATTTCCTTGGGCAGAGCCCCGAGCCCGGCGAGACTTACGTGGGGACGCCTCTTGCCATCTTCGCCAACTACACATTCGAAGGGGACGCGGTCCCGGCGCGCACAGTCATCATCCTCGACGGGCGTAACGTCACATCGGGAGCCGCCGTGGGGCCCAACGGTTTCTTCGTCCTCCCGCCTCGGATACTGGAGATCGGCAAGCACAACGTGACGCTGGAGTTCTACGATGAACCCGGAGAGGTGACGACCGCGGGATGGGAGTTCACCGTCCGTCGCTCGGAAAGCCGCGGGGGGTTGGCGCCAGAGCTTGCCGTGTCCATCGTCTGGCTTCTCATCATCATAGCATCCATCGAACTCCTCGGCAGACGCCGCGAGTGATTGTGGATGAGTCCACCGTTTCCGAAAGGGTTTCCCCGGTCGGCCTAGTTTTGCGCGCCTGGCGTCCCGGTCTTGAAGTCCCAGCCGTACGAAACGTCTGGAAGCTCCACCCATTGGTTGGTCCGCGGATCGTTGGCGGTGTCGTTCAGCACCGCCGTCCTGTCCACTTCGACGTCCCAGAGGTTCGTGAGGACGACGGTCTCGTTTACATTGTCAAGGAACTGTCCTTCCGTGAAGTTCACCTGCAGGAATCCGTCGGCCGGAATGGTCGCCCCTTGTGGAAGTAAGAGGATCTTCTGTTCGCCGTGGAGCGCCCTTACGACCCACCCCGACACATCGACTTCCGAGAACTCCTCGTTGTGAAGCTCAAGCCACTCGTTTCCCGCGTCGCCGCCGTCTGGGTTCGCTTCCACTTCGTTGATGCGGACCATGGCGCACGCGGGCTCCCAAACAGTCGGCGCGTGGCGAAGCACGTTCTGGCCCTTGATCGTAAGGTTCCACGTGGCATCCGCTCCCACCAACATTGTGAGGTCGATCGTGTAATCGCCGCCTGCCGGGGCGGTCGCCAGGAACTTACCGAAGCCGGGCGAGGTCACGCTCTGATTCCCGACCTCGGCACCGGTTGAGTCGATGAGTTCGACGAGGAACCGGAACGCGATGCTAGCCGAAGGGCTGTCTTCGCCCACGACGAATTCGCTCGGCTCGTAATGGAGATCGAACCGGATGTTCCGATGGCACTGGTCTACGCTTATCGGAAAACGCGCGAGGTTCACGGGCTCGACGCCCTCGACGAGCAGACCGGCCAAGAAGTGGCCGCTCTGGTCAGCATACACGGGAACCTCGTCGAGACCCACCGCCGCTACGCTGGGACCCAAGAATAGCGTTACCGCGAGCACCGGAATCCCTCGGTCGAGCATGCCTCCCGGCACCTGATGCGCGCTGAGCCTTAAAACGGTTTTTCGGGTAAAGCCGGCCGGTCGGGGGAACGTCCTCCACCCGTCAATCTTCCGGGTAGCCGTTTCAACTGCATCAGTTGCGCCGGGAAACCCGGTTTCTCTCCGCCAGTCTGCCTTATGACGGGGTGCTGCGATTCTCGTAGCGGGGTTGGTGCGGGAGGTTGGTTCGACTTCTTGCCTAAAGGGGGAGCGGGCGCTCCAGCATCGCTGCACCATTCCGAGGTGAAAACTTGAAGAATGGAGTGAAGAACGGAACATTGGCGGCAGCTGTTTTGCTGGTGGTCGGAATCCTTCCCGCGCAAGCGCTTCCTGATGAGGGGCTCATCGGAGACGCGTTGACACCCGGGAATTACATCGTCGGCTTCTACAAGGACCCGTTCCTGAAAGCCGGCCAGGAGTACATGGGCGAACCCATCCTCGCAGTGGACCATGAACTCCTTTACATCATCGTCGAAGTCGATGACCCGGCGCTTTTCCAAGCGCGAGTCACCCTTGACGACGCGGTGCGCTACGTCCAATTCGACGATCCGAACTACGCGCACTTGAACTTCGTCCCGAACGACACGCAGTACAGCGCCGCAGGCCACTGGGGCTCCAAGAAGATCGGTGCGGAGGCCGCATGGGATCGGACCCTCGGCTCGACAAGCGTCAAGGTCGGCATGATCGACTCCGGGATATTCGCGACGCACGAAGACGTCGTCGGCTCTCGACTACTCGCCGGCTGGGATTTCGTGAACAACGACGCGACCCCGAACGACGAGTCCGGTTGCAGCTACCACGGGAGCCACACGAGCGGAACGGCCGGCGCAACGATCAACAACGCGAAAGGGATTGCGGGGATGTCGCAGCATTCGATTCTCCCTATCAAAGGCCTCGGCGGCGTGGGCTGTTCGGCGAGCTCCAGCATGCTCGCGAACTCGCTGCGCTTCGTGCGTGACCAAGGCGGCCACATAAGCAGCAACTCATGGGGTGGCGGCGGTGTCGACACCCTCATCAACGACGCGATACAGTACGCGCACGACGGCGGTGTTATCCACATTGCGGCGGCGGGTAACTCGGGTCCATGCACTAACTGCGTTGGCCAGCCGTGGAAGTCGAAGCCGACGGTCACCATCATCGTCGCCTCGACGACCTCGACGGACACGCAGTCCTCGTTCTCCAGCGAAGGCAGCGAGGTGGACGTATCCGCGCCCGGTTCGAGCATCCTCTCGCTCGGCGGGGGTGTGAGCACTTACCAGACGCTCTCCGGAACCTCCATGGCCACGCCCCACGTCGCGGGCACGGCGGCGCTTCTCAAGGCGCAGAACCCGGGCTGGACGTTCGCGGACGTCGACAACCGCCTTAAGACGACGGCGGTCGACCTCGGCCCCGCGGGATGGGACACGGACTTCGGCTACGGCCGCATCAACGCGGACGCGGCGACCGCAGGCGGACCCCCGCCTGCTGCTGCCTGTGGCGACGGACTCGACAACGACGGCGACGGTCTTACGGACTACCCGGCGGATCCGGGCTGCACGTCGACCTCCGACACCGACGAGTTCAACGCGCCTTCGGGTTGCAGCGGCGGCCCCGCGAACAACTGCTTCGCGAGCGCCACGACGATGTCTGCCGGCGGACAGACGATAACGCAATCGAGCGTCGGAGCGACCACGGAGACCGGTGAGCCAGCCCCATGTGGAAGCATCGGCGGCACCGTCTGGTTCAACTGGACGCCGACGACCTCGGGCACTGCGACCTTCGAAACGGCCGGTTCGAACTTCGACACCGTCCTCGCGGTCTACACGGGCTCGTCCTTGACGGCCTTGACGAACCTCAACTGCAACGACGACATCTCGGGCACCGACCTCGATTCGAGGATCGTCAGCTCCGTGACGGCCGGAACGACTTACCGCATCCAGGCGGGAGGCTACGCCAGTGCCACGGGCACGACGCTCGTGATGCGCGTCGTCGCGCCGGCGGCCTGCAGCGGCCCGACCGGGAACTGCTTCTCGACTGCGGTCGGGATCACCTCGATCCCCTATACGCAGACGAAGAGCACCGTGGGAGCGACCCTTGAGACGGGCGAGCCGCGGCCTTGTGGATCGATCGGCGCGACGGTGTGGTACACCTACACGCCGGCGACGACGGGGACCCGTGTTGCGGACACGATGGGCTCGAACTTCGACACCGTCGTCGCGGTCTACACGGGCTCGTCCTTGACGGCGTTGACGAACGTCGGCTGCAACGACGACATCTCGGGGAGCGACCTCGACAGCCGCGTGACGTGGACGGCGACCGCCGGAGTCACCTACCGCATACAGGTGGGCGGCTACAACGGTGCCACGGGAAGCAGCATGGTCTTCCACCTGAACTAGCGGGGAAGATCGTCGGGGGGCGATGTCGCCCCCATTTTCCTTTTCTTTTTTTTGATGTAGCGATGGGCCTCAGGTGGAACGTCCGTGAAGCATACGGTTCAGGCGATCCATGCCGAACGCTGATCCCTCGCCAGCGAACCGAAGCCTTGCAGTCATCGGACGGAAGCCAGTGGCCGGGCCGATGATTCTCTTGCCTCCGCCAACAAATGTCAATCAGGAGACCGTAGCAGCATCGACCGGGGCGAATTTCTTTCGATCGTCTTGCTTCCACCTCGCCACAAAGGTTAATCTCGCGACCATTGATGCACGCAACGTGCGCCGGGAGGCGCGCCGTTGCCGGCGGCCCACGCCGCCGGTTTCGCAGACACCCGCGATTTCGGGGTGCCAGCACCGCAAGGTGGAGAAAGAGATGACGGCAAGACAACGCAGACTACAATCAGCGCAAGCGAGATCGATAAACGCAATCGTCGCGATCTCAATGATCACGGCCGGGTTGGGACTTTCAGGTCTAGTCGGGGCAAGCCACGACACCACGGCGCCGACCTCTTCGGCGACCGTCAACGGGACCGTCGGTCTCGCAGGTTGGTACACGGGCTCGGTCACGATCCAACTGACGGCGACAGACGACCTCTCCGGCGTCGTTGCCATCTACTACGTCGCCGATGGCGGCGCGACGACCCTGTACGACGACGCGGCGCGGCCGGCATTTGGCACGCAGGGGTCGCATACGTTCAAGTTCTGGGCCGTGGACAATGAGACGAACGTGGAGACCGAGAAGTGGAACAACGTGAGCATTGACGTTGCGGCCCCACTGCTCGCGATCATTGCGCCCGATGACATCTCCGACTCCGGGACCGCCGTTCTATCGCGCGGTAACATCACGTTCCAGACGGAAGCCGCGGACCCGGCGAGCGGATTGAAGAACGTCCGCCTCCTATTGGACGGTGTCGTCGTCGTTTTCAGCGCGTCGACTGGCGGCCTGTACTCGTACACTTGGGACGCGACGAATGCCATGGTCGGTCAACACTCGTTCACGATCCGGGCGTTCGACAACGCCGGTCACCAAGCCGAGAAAACGCTGAAAGTCGTTATTCTTCCGTAGAGACCCCAAGGGGGCCCGATGGCCCCCTCTTCCTTTTCCCGTCCTAGTTCTCGGCGGCCGAAGGATTATCTCGCTTCGCGGCGATGCGCCGCCGTGGACGTCCCCCTCATCGCGGAGCGCTACATCGCCGAGGACGGCGAACAGCTCATCGACATCTGGAGGAATAGCGCCCGCGAACGCGTGTCGCCGCCGGTGTTGCCGTACTGCTTCTCGCAAGACGGGCTCAACGGCGGCTTCGTCACCGAGGAGCGTGTTCCCGTCCGGCCCCTCTCGTCGCTCAAGACCGAAGAGTGGTGGCGCTATTCGTTCCGCAACGTGACCGGAATAAGCGAGGCTTCGAGGAACGCCCGACCGCTCACCACGGCGGACGACCACGTCGCGTTCGTGGAGCGCCTTCTCGTCGATTTCCCCGATTTCTACAGGGGTTTCGCGAACAGCGACGAGTTGAAGATGCTCTTTCTCGACATCGAGCAGTACACCGAAGGCCGCGGCTTCCCGACTTACAAGGACCCGATGATCAGCATCGCGTGGGCCGTCAACGATTCGCCCGTCGAGTGCGCGCTCGCGACGTCGAAGGACGACCGCGATGTCCTCAAGCGTTTCCTGGAGGCCTTTCGGCGCCTCGACCCCGACGTGATCGTCGGTTACAACGTGCAGGCGTACGACCTCACGACCATTTTTCGCAGGATGCACTACCACGGGATCGACTGGAGAGCGATGTCGCGCGATTCCTCGCAACCCCGCCTCGGCGAGGACGTCTACGTCCCCGGCCGGGCAATCTATGACGTCTACGATTCCGTGAAGTACGACCAGACGCTCTACGGGATCAAAGGGCGGCGTCTCAAGGATGTGGGCGAGTGGATGGGCTTCGACGTCATCCGCGAGGACACATCGAACACGGCGGCGCTACTTGGAAGCGAACGCCTCGCGGCGTACAACATCAGCGACGTCGAACTGACACGTAAGCTCACCAACGTCTACTTCAGGAATTTTCTGGAGCTTGCGGACTTCTATGGGGCGCCGCTCAACCTCATCCTCCGTTCGACGCCCAACATCCACACCAACATCCTCCAAGGCCGCGTGTTCGCAAGGCTTTCGCCCCGGATAGTCTCCGATGGGCGTAACGACGAGCGGTTCCCGGCGTTCTATGGAAGCGCTTCCGAGAAGGCGTTCGAGGCGGCGGTCGTCGACATCTACAAGCGGGGACGCTTCGAGCCGCTCCACAAGCTCGATTTCTCGTCGATGTTCCCGTCCATCATGGTGAGTCTTGGCGCGGGAAGCGACAACACGCGGATAATCGGGACCGAGCCGTATGGTGCTTTCAGCGTGGAAAAGCGCGGCACGACGCGCATCTACCACATCCCGGACAAGACGAGGGACTGGAACGTGCTCGTCTCGATCGAAGGCCGTAGCATGACGGCCGAAGAGGTCGAGAAACTCATCAAACGGCGCCTAGAGTTGAAGCGGGAATCCAAGGAGACGACCGATGCGCGCGTACGCGATCGGTTGAACGCCCGTCAATCGGCGATGAAGATCATCCTGAACTCGATATATGGCGTCATGGGCTCGAGGCACGCAAGGTACGGGTCGCTTCCCGTTGCCATCGCAATCGTCGGCGTCGGGCGCCAACTCATACGGTTCGTGGAGGCGTACCTCGGCGACTCGAAGATCGAGACCGACACGGATGGCGTGTACTGCGACCGCGCTGTCGATCTTGACGACCTCAATCGAAGGCTCGAGACCTACGTGCGAAACGAATTGGGCGCGGAGTTCAAGCTCGGCATCGAACAGGATTCATACAGGAGCGGCTACTTCCACGAGAAGAAATCATACCTGCTCCTTCTCAAGGACGGTAGGCTCGAAAAGCACGGCGTCGCATTCAAGGGGTCGTCGCTTTGCGGCGTGTTCGACAAGACACTGGACCGGATCGCGCAGTCACTGCTTTCCGGCGACGGCCGCGAGCGCGACGTCGCCAAGTCATGCCTCGATCTCGAATCGTATGCGCCGGCCGATTTCGTGATGCGTCTCAGGTTCGGCAAGGAGGCGGACGATTACAAGAGCGACAACGCCCTAGGGGCCCAACTCGGGCGTGCCTTCAAGACGCTCCATGGTCGCGACCCGCTCGTCGGCGAGAGCGTCGAGTACGTGAAGACGAAAGACGGGTTCGATATAGTCTCGGAGAACGCGTTGGGGTGTCTCGACATGCAGTACTACAAGGCCCAAGTGGAGTCCATCGCGGAGCGTTTGGGGATACGTCTGAAGCCATCGCAGGCCTCCCTCGCCGCTTGGACCCCCTCTTAAACTTGATTCGTTACTCCCTATGGTTACCACCGAATGTTCTTTGCTTGAGGAAGCGGCTTCCACTTTAGCCGCCGGGAGCCGGTGGCCTAGAGGCTGCAAGACATGAGCAAACGTTCAAGCAAGGGCACTTATGCGAAGATTCTGGCGACCGTCCTCATCGGAGGCGTTTTGGCAGGGCTTGGGCCCCTCGCGGCCGCCGACGTGGACACGACAGCACCAGTCACTACCTCAAGCGTCAGCGGTACACAGCACTCAAGCGGCTGGTACACGTCGAACGCCGTCGTGACCCTTTCCGCCACGGACGACATCTCCGGCGTCAAGGCCACTTACTACAGGTGGAACGGCGGGAACAGGATCGGTTACAACCCGACGACGGGCCTCAACGTGCCCGCTGAAGGCACGACGGTCATCACCTACTGGTCCGAAGACAACGCGGGGAACGCGGAATCCACGCAGACACTCACGATCCGCGTGGACAAGATAGCGCCTGCGGTCGCCGTCACGTCCCCCGAAGCGGTCGCCGCGGACACGGCGGTCGCCGAGCCGGGCGTCATCCACTTCGCCGTGAGCGCGAGCGATGCGCCGGGAAGCGGCATCGTGCAGGTAAAGATGTACTTGGACGGCGTACTCGTGAAGGTGGACAATTCCGCGAGCGGCCCGTACTTCTATGACTGGAACGCAACGACCTCGGGACCCGGCAGGCACAGCTTCGTGGCGCGGGCCACGGACGCGGTCGGCCGCTCGGCGGAATCCTCGATCTCGGTGATCGTCTCCGTCGGAACCATAGGATAGGTCACGAGAGTGAGGGGGGAGGTGCCTCCTCATCTTCCTTTCTTGTTTTCACGTGTCTTAGCGACTCGCTATGCAACTTCCGCGATGCCCATGTCTCCCTTAGCGAGGCGAAGCGCGACTCGCCCCACGTCGTCCCGGAAAGCGAAAGTTTTAAACGACGCCGCTCCTTAGCGGGTGCGTCGGGCCCAAGGCCCGGTCAGACTGGTTCAAAGGCGGCCTTGGCCGCCCACGACTAGAGGGAGATAACATGAACGGGAGCAACGTTGGTCAGTCCAGGCTAGGCCTGGCGATGGTTGGATTGTTGATCGCATCTGCGTTCGGCGCGGGTTGGGTCGTCCCGGTCACGGCGACGCACGGCGTCGGGACGATCACCGCATGCCCGGCCGCAGCGCCCGGCTGCGATTACACGAGCATACAGGCAGCCATCGACCACGCCAACGCAGGCGACACGGTCGAAGTCGCGGCAGGCGTCTACTCGGAATCCCTCGTTGTTGACACGGACTTCCTTACTCTCAAGGGCGCCACCGGCGACCCCGCGCATGTGGTCGTGCAGAACACCGCGGAGATTGTGTTGTTTGTACGTGCCGATCAGTTCACTCTCCGGGACATCACGATACGAGCCGAGGGCGCGCCGAGCGGACCTGGAAACGGCGAACCCTACGCCGTACGGGTCGGGAGCGGCGCCACTGCCGGCTTCACGGCGGTAAACGCTGTCCTCGTGGGGGCAAAAACGGCCCTCGGGATATTCGGGGACGGTCTTCCCAGCGGGTTCGACGGCGTGACCGTGACCGACAGCAGGCTCACCGTCACCCAAGAGACGACCGGATTTGCGTTCAACGGCGACGGCGTCCGAGACGTACTCGTCACCGGCACGACCATCACGGGCGGCAAGGCCAACGTCTATTTCGAGGACGATTCGACCGCGGACATCGCCCTCAACAACAACACCTACGTGGGCGGCACGTGGGCGCTCTACGCGTCGAGTTCCGTACAAGGCGCGCAGATCGATGCGCGGTTCAACGACTGGGGCGCGTACACGCGCTCGGGCGTCGACGCGCGCATGTCGAACAACGGTGTGGCCACGACCGTGGATTCGACGTGCTTCTCCGATGGCCTCGGGAGCTGGCTCGAATGCGCGATACCTGTGCACAACGCCGCAACCGGGCAGGGGTACTGGACGATCCAGGATGCCATTTCAGCCGCATCCACAGGGGACACGATCCTCCTCGGACCCGGGACTTACTTGGGTGGCCTCACCATGGACAAGGCTCTGACGCTGTGCCAAGGGAACGCGGAGAACACCGGCTGCGGTTCCGACCCGGCGGACGTCGTGATCGACGGCAATGGCGCCATCTACACGATCTGGGTTTCCGCCGACGACGTCACCATCGAGGGCGTCACTGTGCAGAACCCGTCCCTCACGACAGTGGACCAGGATTGGGGCGCCGTGGATCCGAGCCTCATCGTGGTCTACGCCGACCGCTTCACGCTACGCAACGCGATACTCCAGGATCCCGCGTCGCGACTTCTTGCGGGTGAAAGCCGTTGGCACACGGTGGGAGTGAACATCGGCACGGGAAGCGATGACACGACTGTCGAGGACGTATTGATCCGGAACATGCCGGATTCGCTCGGGCCGGACGGGACCTGTTTCAGGCTCCCGTGCCGGACGACAGGCGTGTTCGATTGGAGCGGTGGGGCCGGCTTGAGCGTCGTCGATTCCACGATAGTGATGCCGGCCGGCGACTTGCAGGACCTTGCCGTGCGAAGCGTCGGCATCGGGGCCGGCGTCATGACAGGGGCGCTCGTGAGCGGCAACACGATCACGCTCGCGGACGGAGCGGCCCCCGGCGGCCTCTATGGCGTCTTTGGGGAGTTCGGCGCGTCCGAGTTCTCCGGCAATACCTTCGAAAGGGGCCGCCACGGTCTCTTCCTGAGAACGAACCCGACCGGAGACAACATCGTCTCCGGAAACACGTTCCGGACGAACTCCGAAGGCGTCCGGAACTACCCGGGCGGCACGCAGATCCTCGCCAATTCCTTCGATGGCAACGCCCGTTCGATTGTCTTGGCCGGGGCGCAGTCCAACGGCGGAAGCTCCCTTGGTATCGCCATCAACGAGAACATGTTCCAGAACAACCAGTACGCGCTTTCCCTCCTTTCCCAATTGTCTGGTGCCTCGGTGGACGCGCGCGAGAACGATTGGGGGGTGTACAATCGGAGCCAGATAGCATTGTTCGTGGATGACGCGGGCACGGGCAACGACGTGGATGTCTCCTGCTTCATCGACTCGGACCACGTGAGTACCGTCTGCCCGCCAACGCCTGATTTCTCGTTCGCCCCCGTTTCGCCGAAATGGGACGCGAACGTGCAGTTCAGCGACGCTTCCGCGTCCGGTGGCCGCGACCTCAACAGCTGGACGTGGTCGTTCAGCGACGGCGGCACGGCGTCCGGTCAGAGCGTCGGCCACGTGTTCGCCGCTTCCGGGACGTTCACGGCGACCTTGACGGTCACCGATGAGGAAGGTTATTCCGGATCGGTCACGAAACCCGTGACCGTTTGGAACACGGCTCCCGTGTTCGCGGCCCCGGCCGCGCAGACGGTGATGGAAGGATCCCAGATCGTGACCTGGATAACGGGTTCTGATGCCGATGGGGATCGCGTGACCTATTCGGCGACGGGGCTCCCCTCGGGCGCGATGCTCGTGCACAGCTCGTCCGGGAACAATTCGGCGTACGTCGCATGGACCCCCGGTTACGCAGCCTCCGGCGACTACACGGTGACGATCAGTGCGACCGACGGGGACCTGTCGGCGCCTAGCGCTGCGTTGGTGATCCACGTCCTGGACCATTCGGACCACACGGCCCCCGTGACCGTGTCGTCGGTGAGCGGGACCCAGGCGCCGAGCGGTTGGTACACGTCGACCGCGACCGTGGCCTTGACCGTCAGCGATGCCGGGGGGTCGGGGCTTTTGGCCACGTACTACCGGTTGAACGGCGGCGCGAGGATCGGGTATAATCCGGCGGCGAAGATCGGGGTGCCGACCGAAGGGACGACCGTGGTCAGTTTCTGGTCGGAAGACCGGAATGGTAACGTCGAGGCGACGCAGACCGTGACGGTCCGCGTGGACAAGAGCGGCCCCTCGGTCGCCATCACGTCGCCCGCGGGCCTCTTGGGCACGGATACCGCGCTCTCGAACGGTGGGAACGTGAACTTCACCGTGAGCACCAGCGACGGCGTCGGGAGCGGTGTGGTGCAGGTCAAGATGTTCCTCGACGGCGTGCTCGTGAAGGTGGACACGACCGGTGGTCCCTACTACTACAATTGGGACGCGACGGGCGCATCGCTTGGAAGACACACGTTCATGGTGAGAGCCACGGACGGCGTCGGTTTCTCCGCAGAGACGACGAGGGCCGTACTGAAGATCGGTTGAGCCGCGGACCAAGCATCTAGGGGGGCCGAGGCCCCCCTCTTTATCCTTTTTCGTTGAAGCGTCGCCGCTTCGTGGGGCGATGTTCGGTTTTTCCCAACCATCCTCCGTGGGTTTATACCTCGGCGGGTCCAATCACGCGGCAGGTGATACATTGTCAAAGACCGTGTTGTTGATCGCTTTCTTCGTCCTTGGAATGTCGGTGCCTGCCGCCCCCGGAGCGCTGCAGAACGCGTTGGCGCAGACAATCGTGAGCCACGAGGAGGGCTTCGTCGTGGACGGCGTGACGCTGGCGCCGATCACCGGCGCTCTCGTGACCTTCTACAAGACCGATCCCACGACCGGCGCCTCGCAGCCCGCCGGCACGGGCACGACCGATGCCGCCGGGAAGTATTACGTCCTCCTTTCTGCGGACAATTACCGCCGCGTCGTCTCGGCGCAAGGCTACCAGGAGTCGGCGTATCCGGGCCAATACGGCCAGACCTCGGCCCACCAACACGACATCGAACTCGTCTCCGCGGCCGCCGGATCTGAACTGCGGGGAAAGCTCTACGACGCGACTTCCGGTTCGCCGCTTGAGAACGTCTCCGTGGACATCCATGGCACGCGCCATCGGGATTTCAAGACCAATTTTTCCGCTACCTCCGAGTACGTTGTTAGGCTTCCCGGCCCGGACGATTACGTTGTTCGTTTCTCGAAGCCTTCCTTCGTCGACTTCGGCCTCGAATACACGGTCGCCGAAGCCGGTTCCAGCGGCGTACAGAGCATCCCGCTCATGCCACGTTCCGAACCGTGGGGTTGGGTGTCCGTCAGCGTCTACACGGTATCCGGTGACCGGCCCGTCGGCGTCGATGTCACTTTCAGCTCCAAGGACCGATCATGGTCCTTCGTCGCCCCCACGGGCTCGTCGGGGACGGTTTCGGCCGTAGCCTTCGAAGGCGCAATAGCAGCTGAAGTCGCCGACCCGCGATACGGCGACGGGTCCGCTTCCGGAAACGTCGTCGCCGGATCAAACAATGGACTCAAGATCGTCCTCGGCGGTTCGGGAAGCGGCGAGAAGGCGCGCGTGGAAGGCCGCGTCATCGACGAAGCTGGAAACGTCGTCGGCGGTGCGGCGGTGCGTCTCAACAACGAATACGTCTACTACGCGGCGACGGAAGGAAAGGCCGCCGAGCCGGTGGCGTCCTCGCCCGATTCGCCCGCGTCCACCTCCGTCATGCGCGCTTACCCCTGTTGCGATTACGAGTACCAGGAGACGACGACGGACTCCGACGGGACCTTCGGCTTCTCGACCTACGCCGGAAACAAGCGCATCTCGGTCGAGGCGCGCGGTTTCGGATACGCGAACCGCCTCGTTACCGTCTCCGGCGGCGAGACCGCGCGGGCCGATTTCACGCTCGAAAAAGTCCCAGGCTACACGGTGAAGGTCACCGGGGCCGTAATCGACGCTAACACCGGCAAGCCAGTGAGCGGTGCGTCCGTCAACGTGGAGAACGTCGAGTGGTCGCGCTACAACTACACGACGACCGATCCGCAGGGCCGCTTCATGGTGATGACGATGCCCGGTTACACGAACGTCGTGGTCCGGGTCGACCAGTACTGCTGCGTTGTGTACGCCTCCGAGGGAACCGCTGAAGGATCGGGCGGCTCGAGTTCGGGAAGCGGCGGCACCGCCTCCGATCCGGTGGCGTCGAACAGCACCGAATCGAGCACGGCGGGACCCGCCGTGGCAAGTCCATTGGTGCCATCCCGCGATTCGAAAGGGCCCGAATACTACACCTACGTCACGTCCTTCGAGTCAAACGACGGCGACACTGTGACCCTCGACATCAAGCTCAAGCCAAAACCCGAGCCCGATTCGAAGATAATCGGCTACGTCGTAGACTCGAAGACGAACCAGGCCATCCCCGGTGCCTACGTATACGTCCAGAACGAGGACACGGGCGACTGGGGCTACGCTAGCACCGACGAGAACGGCTCGTTCATCTTCACGGTGAGGGCGGGCCACCATCTCGTCGGAGCGAGCGCTGAAGGGCATTTCCAACGCATGGTCGCCGTCGACGTCGGATCAAAGGACGTCCAGCGCGTGGATCTCATACTCGTCGCCGGCGAGCAGAAGTACGCGCCCTACGAGGAGCACTACTACAAGTGCCCGCCCGACGCCGATTGTGCGGCGCCGATGATGGAAGCGAGCGATTCGCAAGCACCTTCCTCGTACTCTACGGGAGGGTCGCAGGCGTCGTCCGTCGGAAGGTCCACCGCCTTCGCCGGTAACGATGGCCAGGCGTCCTACAGCGGCAAGGGCGGCCTGCCGAAGTACGGCGAGAAGATCGACCTCGATGAATTGCGGGAGAAGTGCACGGCAGGGATACTCGAGTGCAGGTCCGTCCCGGGCCCGGAGATCGCCCTCGTCGCTGTCGGCGTCTTGGGCGCGGTGGCAGTGCTACGATCAAGGAGGAAGTGAGCGGTGCATCGCCGCGCGCGGGTGCGCCCACCCGACGCAGCCCGCGCGTGGCTCGGTTTCTTCCTCGTGATTATCCCTGTGGCCGGTTGCGTCGATCAAACCTCTAAGATTTCCCCCATCTGCGTGGGCGGGTTGGACGAGGGGACTGGCATGGACATCGTTTCCAGCACGTCGATCCAAAACGTTTCGCAGGGGGAGTGGCTTCGAATAGGCGGCGACGAATACATGCTCCCTCGGCTAAACTTGTATGTCTACTCGGGGCCCTTGGAGACGTTCTCCTTCAACATCGGACTTGCGCCCGCAGGAGCCCGTCTCCTGGCGCGCGATAACGGGACTTCGGAGATCTGGGTCAACGTGCAGGTGACAATTGATGACGTGGTCTTGGGCGAGGGTGAGGAGGCGGTCCTGAAACTCCAATCGGAAAAGACCTTACGGGCCGGCGGCTATGTTTTGCACGCATGCATTGAAAAGGTTGTCGGGCCCTTCGTGCTGAACGGTCCGCCACCGCGGCACTTTGCCTTGGCGACCAAAGAACTGAACCTGACGTTCATGCCCTACACGGATTAGGCCGTGACCATGTCGAACGTCCTCGACTTACAGGCAGGACATTCCAAAACAAGAAGCTCCGTCCGCTCCCTAATGACCGTGAGCGGGGAGTGCCCGCAAGTCGGACATGACTTGCTGGGCCCTCTCCCCTCGCGTGCCTTCTGTTTCGCCTCCGCGTGAACGTGAGCCGTTCGAGCTTTCGCTTCCAATTCTTGCGACGCTCCAAACGATTGTGCATTTGGCGGCTAATAGAGACTCCTTGTCACACCTGGTGGTGACAAAGAAGGAAAACAGCGCCTTTTCGAATTCCGGGGGAGCGGGATTTGACAGGTAAGCGCCGGACCAGACCGGGTGCCGGTCCCCGACAAATATCAAGGGGACTTCGCGAAGCGTACTTGAGCTTGAAGCGCCAATGGCAATCCCCATGCACCTCCCGCTCGAACTCGCATCCGCATGGCTTAGCCACAGGTGTGAGACGCACAAATGCGACTACAAGGAGTGTGGTGCCAGCGACGAGCTTGCCGTCCTCGGCATGACGACTACGCTCGGGGCGGCCGCGGGTAGCTTCGTCTGGAGGCGTCAGGGAGCGGTCGTAGGGTGGTTGGCCGGGCTCGGGGTGGGCATGTGGATCAACTATCTCGCCGATTACGTTCCGACGGAGGACCCGGTCGGCGAGGCGACATCGAGGGCGTTCTTATCGGTCTCTCCGCCTGAGCTATCGAACCTTGCGCGCATGGCACGAAGATTCGCCGCCGCCCGGCGAAAGGCGGCGATCCATGTCCGGCCTAGACCGGTTCATTGCGTCGTGGCCCCAGATCCTCACATGAGTCCCGTAACCGTTCCATCCGCGAGGAGATCCATGTTCTGCGCCGCCGGGGATTTTCCAAGCCCCGGCATCCTCACGACGTCGCCCGCCATCACGACGAGAAAGCCCGCTCCGGCCGACGGGTAGAGGTCCCTGATGTTCAGTGTCCACCCCTTGGGCCGGCCTTTGAGCTTCGGGTCGTCGCTGAGGCTGTACTGCGTCTTCGCGATGCAGATTGGGAGGTGCGCGAGGCCTAGCTTGTTGATTACACGTATTGATTGCTCGGCCTTGTAATCGTATTCGACCGTCGCCGCGCCGTAGATTCGCGTCGCGACGGCCTCGATCTTCGATTTCACGTCCTCCCGGTTGCTGTACATGTAGTGGACCTTCGTGGGTCGCGTCGCTGCGTCCGCGACCAACTTTGCAAGCTCAAGTCCACCGGCGCTGCCTTTCGTGTAGAACTCGGCAAGCGCGGCCGGAACGTTCAGGGCTGCGCAATGGGCGAGGACGGCATTGAGCTCGGCTTCCGTGTCGAATGGGAACCGGTTCACCGCGACGACCGGGTTGAGGCCGAACTGGCGGACGTTCTCCAAGTGTTTGTCGAGGTTCGCGAGGCCCACCTGCAACGCTTGCAAGTCCTCGCGCTGGAGCGCCTCCCCATCCAGGCCACCGTGCGCTTTGAGCGCTCTCACCGTCGCGACCATCACCGCGCACGTCGGTTCGAGCCCGCGATCCCTTGCGAAGATGTGGATGAACTTCTCCGCCCCGAGATCCGCGCCGAACCCCGCCTCCGTCACGGTGAACTCGGCGAGCCTTCTTGCGAGCCTCGCGGCCGTGACGCTGCTCGTGCCGTGGGCGATGTTCGCGAAAGGCCCGCCATGGACCAAGGCCGCCGTGCCTTCGCTCGTCTGGACGAGGTTCGGGCGAAGCGCGTCCTTTAGAAGGACCGCCATGGCGCCCGAGGCCCTTAGGTCGCCCGCGTGGACGGCGCCGCCCGAATGGTCGGTGCCGACGATGATGCGGTCGAGTCTCGCTTTGAGGTCGGATACGCCCTCGGCGAGGCACAGTATCGCCATGACCTCGCTAGCGGCGGTGATTATGAATCCGTCTTGGCGCGGGATGCCGTGGGACTTCCCGCCGAGCCCGATGACGATCTCCCGGAGCGCCCGGTCGTTCATGTCGATCGCGCGCCGGTACGATAGTTGCGTCTGGTCGATCCGGAGTTCGTTCCCGTTGTGCATGTGCGCATCGACCATCGCCGCCAAGAGGTTGTGCGCGGCCGTCACCGCGTGCTTGTCCCCCGTGAAGTGCAGGTTGATGTCGGCGCTCGGTCGGACGCTTGACATGCCGCCGCCAGTGGCGCCGCCCTTTATCCCGAACACGGGCCCGAGGGACGGCTCCCGCAGGCTCACGACGGAAGTGTGGCCGATGGCGTTCAAGGCCATCGAGAGGCCGATGCTCGTCGTGGTCTTCCCTTCCCCGAACTGGGTCGGCGTCATCGCCGTGACGAGGACCAGGCTTCCCTCGGGGCGGTCCCTCAACCGATCAAGGCTCGAAAGCGAGACCTTCGCTTTGTGGTCGCCGTAGAGCTCTAGTTCATCGTCTTTCAGTCCGATCGCGTGGGCGACTTCCCTGATCGGTCTCAGCGGCGGATCACCCAAGGCGCCTTCATGGCATTCCACGCAACAGTCTGATGCCGTAAATAAGGAATCGGTAGGTACATCGGTAGTCGAAACGCGCCGGCCCGCGTGTCAGCCCGTATGGATCGAGAAACATGGCACTTCCTGATAGTTTACCGTGGGTTTCATGAGGCCGCGCGGGCTCTAGGCGACGTGGAGATTCTTGAGGACCGGGAACGCCGGAAGGCCCTCGTCGAATCCCTCAGAAGTCGGGGGCATCTTCGTTCCGAAGCCGTGGCCGATGCGATGCTACGCGTCGAGCGGCACAGGTTCCTTCCGCCTTCCCTAGCGTCCCAGGCGTACGACGACAAGCCGCTGGAGATCGGCGAAGGCCAGACGATATCCGCTCCCCACATGGTCGTGATAATGGCGGAGGCCGCGAAGGTGGCGCCGGGGCAGAGACTCCTGGAGATCGGCGGCGGCTCCGGCTACATGGCGGCAATACTCAGCGATCTCGCCTACCCCGCGGGGAAGGTATACACGGTCGAGAAGTCCGAACCCCTGGCGCGCACCCTTCTCGACACCGTTACGCGCCTTGGCCTAAGGCCCGGCGTCGAGGTCTACATGGGCGATGGGAGCCAGGGGATATCCGAAAAGGCTCCGTTCGATCGCATCATCGTGTCATGCGCGGCCGCGAAGATACCGCCCGAACTCGAAAACCAGCTCGCGCCCGGCGGGATACTTCTCGTGCCCCTCGGAGGACACGGCGGCCAGAAGCTCATCCGCATCACCTTCGCCAACGGAAAAAGGAAGACGGAGGACCTCGGAGGATGCATGTTCGTGCCCATGGTGTGGGGAGGACGGGCGCCGATGCGCATGGGTTGAGCCGACGGCTCAGCTGAAAAACGCGTCAAGGCTCTTTTGAGGCTTCTTCCCTGCGGCCGCGGTCATTTTTCCAACCGTCCCCCTCACCCTCTCCTCGTTGAACGCGTGCTCGTTCACGAGTATGTCTACGACCTTCGCCTCGTCCACGGCCTTCCATTCGAACGTGGTCTTGTCCCACTCTTGTGGGGACAGGAATATGGCCCGGATCTCTTGCACCGTCTCCTTCTCTATGTCGCCCTTCAGTAGGTCGGTCACGTTCTTACCTTGTGTGACCGCTTTCAACGCCTTCTTTGCGCCGTAGCCGTGCACACCTTCGTTGAAGTCGGTCCCGCATAGGAGGGCGACGTCGATGAGTTGTTCCCTGGTCACCCCGAGTGCCTTGAGTAGGGGCGCGGCCTCGACGATCTCCGGCGACACGTCGGTCCATGCTTGGCGGCCGGGGAGTTTCCGCCTGCCTGAAAGCGTCAGGTTCCGAAGGAGCCGAGGGGCGCCGCACAGGAGGGAATCGTAGTCTTGCGACGCCGCCGTCCAGGCAAGACCGTCCTTGGCAAGGTTTGCCGCGAGCGCTTCGCCCTCGCCTGGTGCTTCGACGACGGGGACCCCCATCGCGGCTAGAAGTGTTCGCGCCTCCGCCGACATGTCGCGCGACAGGACCGAGGTCTGCGCCGCCTTGCTTCGCGCCCTTTCGAGGTCGCCGGCCGCGAGCGCTTCCTCCATCTCGGCCGCGGCTTTCACCTTGCGGGCCTTGCGCTCGGCGAGGGTGCGCGCTTTCAACGGGTGCGCCGGCCCGTCGAACACGTAGACCGGTTTGATGCCGTTCTCAACGAGGTTCGCGGTGCGGTAGAACAGGCCTGAAAGATGGCTTGTCACGCGGCCGTGGGAATCCTTGAGCGGGGTCCCGTCGGGGCCGCGGATGGAGGCGAGGAATTGGTAGAGGGAGTTGAATGCGTCTATGGCCACGACGCGGTTTGAGAGTTCTTCGAGTTTCACGGGCCGGAACTCGACGATGCCGGAGAGGTCGACGCCCATCGAGGGGTCATCGTCGGCCCTGGAGATAATTGTGAGGGCTTGCCGGCCTTTGGCGCAAGTTGAATCGGCATGCGGCGAGAAGCAGCGTGTCGGATTCCGTCAATCGTGTCGCCGGCAGGCGCGGTATCCCACCATGGCTGTTTCAAGGATCGACGGCGCACACGCGTCCGGTCTCGTTGTCGTAGAGAAGTCCAATGACTTCGAGGCCCTTCGGCATCAATGGGTGGCTGCGGACGAGCTGGACGCTGCATAGCACGTTCGCTTCGGCGTCCGCGAACCCGCCAAGCCACCGCTGAAAGTCGGGACGCATGACCTCGTGCAGCGGGACGTCGGTCGTCGTGGCGATGCTCTTGGCGATCCGGAACTCCCCATGGCCGACGAGCGTCATTCCGCACTTTGTGTGCCCGAGGATAGCGACGGTGCGGACACCCAGAAGGTGCACGGCCACGACCAGCGAGCGAAGGGTGCCGTCGTCAAGCACGTTGCCGGCGTTTCGGATGACCTTTGCATCGCCGTGCCTCAGGCCGAGCACCTTTTCCACGTTATGGCGGGTGTCCATGCAGGCGAGGACGGCGAGCTTCATCGCGGGAGGCGTTGCGAGCCCCTTGTCCGCGGGGTCCCAATCGGACTCCACATAACGACGGTTTCCTTCCAGCAAGGCCTTGAGGATGCGTCGAGAGGTCGGCGACGCCGATCTCCGCTGGTCAGTTGGGGCCTTGCCCGATCGCGCCGATGCCTGCCCGGGTTTCACGGGTCTCGAAATGGGCGCTAGAGTCCAAAAGGATTTGGTGGTCTGAACCACGATTCGGCGTACACGAGTTCTCTGCTCCCAAGACCACGGATCGCTCTTGCGGTCGTAACCGGGCGCCGCGGGTCGTTGCTGCACCCACGGTCGGACATCTTGTGCGTCGCCGCGGCTCGCGCGGGTGCATACCGACATCCTCGAGCACGGGGTCAGAGTTCGTGGGCCTTCTCCGGGTTCTTCCACACCTTTCGGAAAGTCGCGATTGCCGTCCACTCGCGTCGGAACAACGCAAGCTCCAGGCCGATGAGGCCGAAATAGATCACGGTCACCCATTCGCGGACAGGCGCTCCAGTGCCCAAGACCGACGGCACGATCCCCAAGAGGTACGGGTCGAGCACGGGGTCAAGAAGCTGTATGAACCATAGCGTGAAGAGCAGCGCGCCTTCCCACCAGATGAAGCGCATCTTCATGAGGCAGGCGACGGCGAAGAGGCCCTGGGCCGCGGTGAGCAATATCTCTACGTTCTGGTGGGCGTCAAAGGCCATGAGTTGAAAGCCCTTTCCGGCGAGGATGCTCGTGCCTTGGAACACGAGTGGGATCATGGCGATGAGGAGCGTCCACTGGTTGATCTTTGCGGAAAGCAGGTTCACGAAGGCGACTTTTCCGCGCCCGGTCCTGCTCCAGTAGGTGGCGGTGATGAACTCGGGGGATTCGGAGAGGAGCGGGGCGATCCACTGTACCAGGACGTACGCCGACAGGCCCAAAATGACGGCGAACTCCAGCATGTTGTGGTAGAACGGCTCGACGGCCAGGAGAAGCAACAGCCCCCCGACGAAAAGCGACGTGAGGGCGAAGGTCTTCTGGAACCGGCGCGACTGGCCCATGACGTGTTTCGGTACTCCCCGGAGGTGTTCTTTCTCCTCCTCGCCGACGGGCGGGATGCGGCGCAAGACCCAGAGGTAGGTCACGTAGATCGCCACAAGGACCACCGTGTCGAGAAGGGTGATCGTGTGCTGGAAGAAGAAGACCAGCGAATAGAGGGACGGGATGAGGAGGAAGACAATCTCTACGCTGTTCTCCGCATCTAACCGCATCTCGCGGGCGTTTCCGCCGGTCTTGCGCGCCCGCATCACCGTGAGGAAGAACACGAGCGGCAGCGCGAGACCGACAAGGATCCTGTTCGCTCCCGTGAAGTTCGCCGTCACGTATACGAGTTGCGACGGGTCGAGGGCAGCGTTCTTGGCGATGACGGCCTCGACCGCGAATTCAGGGAGCACCTGCAAGAGGGCCAGGACGGCCAACGCCATGCCGCGGGAGACGAAGAACGAGGCGACTTCTGTGGCCCAGGCGATGAGGAACGTCGCGCTTATCACGGCTGGGAACGGCCAGAGTTTGTCGAGCATGCCTAGGGCGGGACCGTCGAGGGCCGCGAGGGGGGGCCAATGTAACCTCATCGCTCGCGCTCTTCCCTCAGGCTAGTCGCCACGCAAGGGGGATGAACGAACACGGCTTATAGGTGACGTAGGGGCAGCGGGAACGCCCTCGCCAGAGTACGTACTTAAGCGCACTTGGCTCCGAGCTCGGGATCGCGGCGTCGCGCGACCGCAGAGAAGGCGACACGGAGCGCACCGTCGATCGGGACGAAATGCACGGTGAACCCGTTCTCGGTATCCGACGGTGGCGAATAGGCCTCGAACATGCTAGCCGTCGCTCCTGTGGGCCTTACTGTGAAATCTCCAAATATATTTATATCGACGAGGAGAGAATGACCCCATCGCTGGAATTCTCGGATTCTACGGTGTAACGATCGGCCAATCAGGGTGCGCTGGATGAGCAAGGAAGACAAGCGTGGGGAGAAACGGACTGGCAGAGTGGCAGACAGCATCAGCGAGGCGACCGGGGACCCCCGCGTGCGGAACATGAGCGACGAAGAACTCGCCGCATACGTCAAGGAGAACTTCTCGGAGCGGGAAGCAGAACTCTCGCGCCTTGAACGCCAGATGAAGGCCCAGACGACCGAGGTCTCCGAACTGCAGGCCGTCGTGAAGGCCTACGAGGACAAGTTCAACCAGATCAAGGAGCCACCACTTCTTTCGGGCTACGTGCTGCGCCTACACGGCGACGACCTGGGACAACGCGAGGTCTCCGTGGCGAACGGCACCCAAGTGCTCAAGGTCAACACCGGAAACCTCGAAAAAAACGACTTGGAGCAGGGCCAGTACGTGTGGCTCCACCCGAAGACGTTCGCGATCATCGCGGGAAGCCAGCATCACGAGCAGGGGATCGTCGGGAAAGTCGTCGAAGTGATGGGCGGGAAGATCGTCATCAGCCTCGGCGACGGGTTCGAGAAGAAGGTCGTCGAACTCGACCCCGCGGTCGCAGAGGACATCAAGATCGGCTACGAGGTGTCGCTTCTCCCGCCCACCCTTGAGATACTCGAGGTGCGGCCGTCCTCGGAGATCCGCGACCTGTTCCTCGGCGAAAAACCGAACGTGCGCTATGCGCAGATAGGCGGCCTCGAAGAGGTCCTCGAACGCATCCGCGACGTCGTCGAACTCCCGTACAAGGAACCGGAGCTATTCAAGAAGATCCGTTTGAAGGCGCCACGAGGGGTCCTCCTCTACGGTCCGCCCGGGTGCGGAAAGACGCTCATCGGGAAGGCCGTCGCCACCGAGAACGATTTCACTTTCTTCAACGTGAAAGTCGCCGACATCCTCTCGAAATGGGTCGGCGAATCGGAGAACATGATCAAGGCCATCTTCAGGAAGGCCCGTGAGAACGCGCCGAGCATCATCTTCTTCGACGAGTTCGACGCCCTCGGGACGACCCGGGGCCAACAGGACACGGCTGGTGTGCACAAGAACATCATCGCGCAGATACTCTCCGAGATGGACGGCATCGTCGCTTTGAACGACGTCTACGTCTTCGGGGCGACGAACCGGCCGGACATGATAGACCCGGCGCTTCTACGCCCCGGCCGCTTCGACGAGGTCATAGAGCTACCGAGGCCGAACCGCCAAGGTGCCCGGGCAATACTAGACATCTACCTCGCCCCCGACCTGCCACTCCAGAAGGCCTACGTGGACCAGTTCGGAAGCAAGGAGAAGGCTCTCGAAGCCCTCAAGGAAAAGGTCATCTCCGAACTCTACGACGAAGACAAGTGGATCGAGTGGAAACTCGACGTGGAAGCAAAAGAGAACGTGAAGACGATCAAGAGGAAGGACATCGTCTCGGGCGCACTCATCGAATCCATCGTGACGACGGGCAAGAAGAACTACGTGAAACGCGTGCTCCAATACCCGAAAGGAAGCCCACAGCGCGACGCGGAGGGCCTCGCCCCCGAGGACCTGGTGAAGGCCGCTGAAGAGGAGTCGAAGGAGCACGCGCTCGTCGAGTCCTCGGTCTACCAGAAGCGCCAAAGGGAGCGCGCAAGGTTCAGGCCTGAAGGCGTCGAAGTGATGTAATCTCGTGACCGCACCCGCAGGGGTTCACGACGCACTCGCTCGGGAGATTTTCGCTTGCCGCCAGTGTCGCGCCGAATCATCCAATATTGCGACCGCCGAGGCTCGCCGAGACTTCGCAGAAGCCGTCGGCGCTGGCGGCGTCGGAAATCTTCGGGAGCCCCAGATTATGGACGGCCCCGATCATTGTGACATTTTGGTTGTAAGCATTAACCCCCGTCTTCACATGGGTTCGGCCCCAGTCGTAGATGAGGAAGAATACATTCGCGAAAGGGCGCGCACGGCCGCGAAGGATCCCGAGGGACCATTAGACAAATTCGTTGAGGCGGTCCAGCGGGTCCTTCCTGAGGGTTTCAGCTGGTGGAACCGCGAAAACAACACGGTTGGGAACACAAGAATCTGCAAGTGCCCCACAGCAAAGTGGACGGGGAAGTTTGCTTGGGCAGCCGAGGCTTGCGGTGATCGGTTCTTCGCGCGGGAGATTTCAATGCTGCAACCACGCGCTATCTTGATTACTGGGAAGGCCGAGTGGCAAACGATGCTTTCGGTTTTCGGAATCACGACTGACCAGTTCGAGGACACGGCAGACCTCTTACCACTGATGGGGCGGATCGACGGCCGGGACATTCGCATCGTCGCAGCGCATCATCTCACAAGAAAACTGACACTCGATCCAGTCTATTTGGAGCGGGTCAAGGCACTGCTTACGATGGCTATTTCGGCGCGGAGCTGGCCGCCTACATGACAAACGCCCAAGCTTGGTTAGCTTTCATACTCGTCGGTGGTTTCGAATTCCAAGCGCCAGGCCATCTCGCCGCCTTAAACGGTTGTAAACGCGTTCCAGGGTTTACATTTGTGGCGTTCCCTCGTAACCCTTAAGATAGGCCTCGTACACATCTTTTACAGTAGTGTAAAAAATGTTTACAACCATCTTCGGCGACACCCCGAACGCGCGTATCCTTGGGTTCCTCAAGGACCACGCCGAGTTCGACTACACGATCTCGGAGATTGCCCGTAACTCGGACGTGTCCCGCCCGACGACCTACAAGGTCGTCGACGAGTTCGTGAAGAACGGGATCCTCATCGAGACGAGGAAGGTCGGCATCAGCTCGTTTTACAAGCTCAATCTCGGGCATAACGCCGTGAAGTACTTCATGGACATGGACGAGGGGGTGCTCGCCCCTTCGCCGGGCGGCAAACAGCGTCGTCGACTCCCACAGGACAGGTCGCGGGGGCAGTCACGCTGAAAGGAAGCGTGGGGAGGAGAGCATGAGGCCGATGATCCAGGGTTCGGAGCACGAATACACGCTCTACAGCCAGAAGATGAACCCGATCGGTGTCGACCCGCACAGGTTGGCCCTTGAGATACTCCGGGGCTCCGACCTAGCGCTTCAAGGGGAATACCTGAAGGACGGTGCTCGCGCGTATTTCGACGTCGGCCACTTGGAGATCTCGACTCCGGAGGTCGACAATTTCATGGACCTCGTGCGATGGGAGAAGGCCGGTGAGAAGATCGTCGACCTCCTTCGTTTGAAACTCGAGAGCGACCACGGCGTCAAGATCAACGCGTACAAGAACAACACCGACCCGGACGGCGTCTCCTATGGGAGCCACGAGAACTACTGTGTCTCCCGTCAGTTGGCCTTCCCGGACACTTTCATCAAGAAGCTCGCCCCCCACCTCATCTCGCGGATAATCTACTGCGGGTCGGGCGACATCATCGAGCAGAAGTACGTGCTCTCGCCGTGCGCATACCTCACGAGCCAGATGGTCTCCGGAGGCAACCTCTACAACACCGGGGTGCTGCACACGCGCGACGAGCCCCACGCAGACCCGTCCCGCTTCAGGCGCCTCCACGTGATAATCGGCGACGCGTTGATGAGCGAGGTCTCCATCATGCTTCGCTCCTTCACGACCAGCATGGTGCTTCGCGGTATGGAAGAGGGCCGTTTCGAGGACGCCCCCGAATTCGCGGAGCCGCTACGTGACCTTTGGAAGATGGTGGAGACACTCGACCCTCTGAAGTGGAAGTTCGAGATGAAGGACGGCAAGAGCCAGTCTCCGATGGACGTGCAGCGCTATTATATGCGCCACGTGGAGGACATGATAGATACGCAGGAGGAGAAGGAGGCCTTCGCGCTCTGGGAATGGGTCCTTGAGAAACTCGAGAAGGGGGCGATGAAGGACCTCGCCCGCAAAGTGGAGTGGGCGGCGCGCCTTTACGAGGTGGAGCGCCAGATCGTTCTCAAGGGACGCGCGGAGAACGTGGAACTCGCCGCCGTGAAACAGTACTCGGAACTGAACGAAGGCCGCAGCCTCTACTATAAGCTGCAGAACGAAGGGAAGATCGACCGCGTCATCACGGACAAGGAGATCAAGTTCGCGATAAACAACCCGCCTCCGAACACCAGAGCCGCCGCGAGGGTCAAGATCCTCGACGAGTACGAGGCGGCGAGCGTCGATTGGGCCGAGATACGGATCATGACGGAGGACGGCGGTTCGGAGACGATAGAGCTCCCGGACCCGTACTCGACGAAGGTGCCCATATGACGCGCATGAGGATGAGAGCCTTGCAACAGGGGTCCACCGCAACGCTCAAAGGGTCACAAGCGGAATGGGATATGACGCAAGGGACGAGACACCAAAGCACGCCAGCGAGAGACTAAGATGACCGAGACAAGACTGAAGAAGAAACAGAAGAAAGACAAGACGTCCGAGGTCAAATTCGACGTCGGCGAATCGTTCGACGCCGCCTCAGCGAAGGACAAGGACTTCGACCTCGACCTCGAGGCCAGCCGGTTCCAGGGAAAGAAGGGACAGGCCGGCACGAGGAGCAAGTCGAGCGGCTGAAGCTCAGGAGCGTGACGGCGGCATTGATTCCAGTTCCGTGACGACAAACCCGCAATGGCCGCCGGCACTCGTTGCTCCGGGCATCCGAACCGTGGGCGCCGCGCTTTTGCCAACCCCTAAATAACCCCACCTTGATAGCGGCGCGACCCATGGTGGAAACGGCCGAGGCTACGTCTTCTCCCCCAACGCCCATCGACTTCAACAGCGACGTGAAGCCCGCGCTCTTCATGGCGGTCCTTTTTCTCGTTGCGCTGTCGCTCGCGGTCGCGATCACGCCCATCTATGTCGATCAGGGCCTCCAGCTTACCGACGATCCGCAGGACGTCGTGAATCCTGCGATATACCTCGTGTTCGTGATCGCCTTCACGGCCGTCATCCTCGTGATTGTGAGACTCGGCCGTGAGAAGGTCGTGAAGTACATCATCCTGGGCGCGGTGTTCACGTCCATCAATTACGTGTTCTGGCCGCTCCTGAACCTCGTCACACGCGCAGAGGTCGCTGGAGTGAGCATCGCCCTTGCGGTTTCCATCGTCCTCTCCGCCGCGATGGTCATTCTATTGTACTACTACCCCGAGTGGTGGGTCATCGACGCGGTCGGGGTAGCCGTCGCGGCCGGTGCCGCGGCGCTCTTCGGGATCTCGTTCGGGCTCTTGCCTTCGATCCTGCTCCTTGCCGGTTTCGCCATCTACGACGCGATCGCCGTCTATCGCACGAAGCACATGATAGACCTCGCCGACTCCGTCCTGGACATGCACCTGCCAATAATGCTCGTGGTGCCGAAGTCGAAGGGCTATTCGTTTCGCAAGGAAGCGGCGAGGTTGAAGGAGAAATTGAAGGAAGGAGAGGAGCGCGACGCCATGTTCATGGGGCTCGGGGACATCGTGATCCCGGCCGTGCTCGTGATATCGAGCATCCGGTTCCTGCCGATGTTCCCGGCGAACGCGGCCGACGTCTTCGGCATCGCGCCTTTCATGTTCGTCGCACTCGGGACGACGGTCGGGATATTCGCCGGTTACGCGCTCCTCATGTACTTCGTGTTTTCGGGCCGTCCACAGGCTGGCTTGCCGAGCCTCAACGGTGGAGCGCTGGTCGGTTTTCTCCTGACTGCCGTCCCATTATATGGTCTAGGGCCGCTCACCAGTTTCAACCTAGGATTCTGACCGCGGACGAGGTCCGGGTCATCGCTAGGTTGAATGCGGCGATGTTCGCCGCGGCGGCATCCTTCGCCCTGCTGAGCGCTGTCAGCGCGACCCGTAGGGGACGCCTGCGCGCGGCCGTACACCGCACCGGCGGAGCCCCCACGAGGAACGCGCCTTTCACATGCACAGGCGCCTGACGGGCGATGTTCACCGTCTGTACAAGCGCTTCCACTGATCGGACTCGTAGAGTCTTACCATGGAAATACAGTGTTCCACCCCCTGGGGCGGTCGTTTTGTGATTCCCGCCGCGCGGCGTGCTAGAGCCGCTCGGCTATCATCATCGCGCCCCAGACTATTGCCGCGACGCCCGTTAGGGTCTCGAGGGTCATGAGACGCACGAGAAGCAGTATGCCCAGAAGGATGAGCACGCCGCCCGCGATCTCTCTTGTCAGTCCGTACTTCTTTGCAGTTCTTTCAACGGTAGCTTCCATGTTGTTTGCCACCGGCCCTGAAGCGGCGCCCGAGGCTATAAGAGGGTTCCGGGTCGAGGTTCGAAGGGTCTAGTGATGATACATGAATCCCACGGCGCCAGAACATGGTACAAGTAGGCGAAGGCTGGATATGTACGGAAAGGTATCAACGGTGCCGGTGGCGACCTTGGTTGATGGTGCGTGATGGCAAGATGAGGGGAAAGATCGCGAAGCCTTACGGCACGTCGGATTCCCGCGCGGCGGATTCCCAGGTTGGCAAGGCGTCGGTGAGTCTCTACAACGAAGACTGCGTCGCCGGCATGCAAAGACGCCTCAAGCCACGCTCCGTGGATGTCGTGGTCACATCTCCACCGTACAACCTCGGCATCAAGTACGGGACCTACGTGGACTCCGGCTCGCGCTCCGAATACTTGTCGTGGCTCGGCCGCTTCGCGATCGCGTTGAAGGAAGTGTTGGCCGATGAAGGATCTTTCTTCTTGAACATCGGGAGCAAACCGTCGGATCCTTGGGTGCCCTTCGAGGTCGCATCCGAGATGCGAAAACACTTCGAACTCCAGAACGTCATCCATTGGGTCAAGTCCATCGCTATCGACAAGGACGCGGTGGGAGATTACGACGTGCTCAAGGGAGACGCATCGTTTGGCCACTTCAAGCCGATAAACAGCCCCCGGTTCCTCAACGACTGCCATGAATTCATCTTCCACTTCACGAAGACCGGTGGAGTGCCGCTCGACCGGCTCGCGATCGGCGTCGGGTACCAGGACAAATCCAACGTCAGGCGATGGAAGGGCGCGGGAAACGACGTCCGTTGCCGTGGAAACACCTGGTTCGTCCCCTACGAGACGATCCAATCACGCGACAAGGACCGGCCGCATCCGGCGACTTTTCCCGTGGAACTGGCCAGGAAATGCATCCTGCTCCATGGAAAGGAGAGGACCCGGCTTGTGCTCGACCCCTTCCTTGGCATCGGCAACGCCGGGCTTGCGGCCGCGTCGCTCCAAAAAGACTTCGCCGGGTTCGAGATCGACAAGGACTACTTCGGCACGGCGGAAGCCGCGATACGCGGTCCCAAGGGCGATCTCTAAGCGTCGAAGCTAGGCTATATTCTCCTTCTTCGCGCATTCGGGGCAAAGGTTGACGCGCTCCCCGCCCGGTCTAGTTATCCTGTACTTTACCGATGCCGCCTCGATCATCTTTCCGCAGTTCGCGCAATTGTGCATGGCTTCACCGTGATGAGAGCAGGGAGGCGCCTCGGAGGCTCTCCGCGACGAGTTGAACGATGTGCTTCACTTCTTTCTTTCCGTCCATCCGGGTCATTAGCTGCATCTGGCAGAAGGGGGAACTGGTCACCACCGCGTCCGCGGCCCCGGACTCGATCTTTCCGCAGGAGGCCTCGAAGAGCTTCTTCGAGACCTCGTCTTTCACGAGACCGTAGCCTAGCCCTGCTCCGCAGCAGCCCTGTTCGTCGGTCGTGGGGAGCAGTTCCACATCGGGAAGCGACTTTAGTAGTCGCAGAGTCTCCTTCCCATCGCCCTGCGCGCTCAAAGCACAGGGCATGAGGTAGCGGACCTTGCGTTTGGGACCGGTCCGTTCCGGGAACTTCACCTTCGCCTCGTCCAGGAAGAATTCGGCGAAATCGTAGACGCGTCGAGCCACTGCACGGGCTTTTTCCCTGTATTCCTCGTCGTCAGGAAATAGCGTCTCGTAGTGGCGGAGCATGTAAGCGCACTGGGGCGCCGTCGTCACGATCTTTTCGTGCTTCAAGAGGCTGTCGATGTTCTCCTTCGCGTGCGCTTTCGCCTCGGTGGTGTGGCCGAAATTCAATCGGGCGGCCCCGCAGCATTTTTGCTTTGGCAGAGCTAGCTCGACGTTCGCCTTGTTGAGGATCTCCTGCAGGTCCTCGGCCACCCCCGAGATGAGGAGGTTCTCGCAGCAACCGTAGAAGTACGCGGCCTCGGCGTCGCGCTTGCGCCGCGTCTCGCCCAGCGTCTCGACCCGCTGGGGGACGCGCGCCTTTCCGGCTAGCGTATAGACGATGCTCGTCGCGAAGCCGCCGTCGTCGGTCGTCTCCACTATCTTTGCAAGCGGTGTGGGATACCTCGCTCTCGATTCGAGGATCGTCTGCGGGACATCAACGCCGGTGGGGCAGGCGGGTAGGCACAGTTTGCACTCGATGCAGTAATCCGTGAAGCCGCGGCCCGCCGCGTCCTTCTCGCTCGCAAGGCGCACCCAACCGCGCGGCCCGTACTGCTCCTCGTTGAAGATCTCGTGGACGGGGCATGCGTCGTTGCAAGCGCCGCAGCCGATGCAGGCGCTCGTGGACTTGAAGGCGTCGAGCGCGATTTCGCCGCCCGCTCCCGCCCACAGGACGTCAGGGTTGAGGATCCCGGACGGGTCGATCAATCTCTTCGCTTCAAGGGTGAGGGCGGAGGGCTTCTCTCCGTTCCTTTCGGCCGAATACCGTCCGCTTCCTCCGAGGGGGCGGTGCCGACCGCCGTACTCGATGGCGCGTTTCGAAAAGCGGTCGCGCGTCTCGACCGATTCCTTGAGCGATCCGCCGTAGAGCGGGATGACGAGAGTGGTCTCCGTGCCGAAGACGGCGTAACTCGGGACGAGGTTCTTCTGCTCTTTTCCCACGGCGTCCGCCGTCTTGATGAACGCGGACAGTTTGTCGGATGGGATCTCGTATGCACCGAGGGAGAACGGCGCTTGCCGTGACTTGCGCCCGTTCTGGTGAAGGCCGCGCAACGCGATCCTCGCAAGCGAGTTGAAATCGTCAAGGTCCTCGGGCGTCCCGGCGCGCGTCTTCTCGGCGAGTCTGAAAGAGGATAGTTTCGAATCGATGGTCGGGGGAAGGTCGCCGAGGTTGTCCCCGAGGAATTCCGCGACGATGAGTGCCTCGCACGTCTTGTCCACTTTGAGGCGACGCCGGTCGGTCGTTTCAAGCGCGTTCTGGTCGAGAAGTTCCACGGAGGTGGCTCCAAGCCCAGCAAGTTCGCCCCCTACCTTCGCCGCGTCTTCGATGCGGGCAGCCTGCACCACCGCCATGACTTCCTGCTTCGGCCTCTCGAGAAGGCGCAGCTTGATCTCCGTGACGATGCCGAAAGTGCCCTCGGTGCCGACGAAGAGGCGGGTGAGGTCGGTCTTTCCGCCGGCCGATCCTGCCTGGAATTCCGTGACACTGGCGAACCGCCCGTCTTTTCGGGCTTTCTGGGCCTCGCCCGCTGCGAGTTTCGCGACCGCCGCCGCAAGTGCGGGTTGGCCTTCCATGAGCGTTTGAAGTTCTTCTGATTTGGAATCGAATTGCCGCGCGACGATTTCCGCGCCCGTGGGGAGGACGACCTTGAGCTCAAGTACGAAGTTCCCGGTCGTCCCGTACTTCGGTGAGCGCGCGCCGAAGGCGTTGGTCGCCACCATCCCGCCGATGGTGCAATACGGAGCGCTCGCGGGATTCACAGGGAAGAAGAGCCCGTTCCTTCTTGCCGAGCGCTCAAGGTCGGAAAGACGCGCTCCAGGTCTCACGCGCATCGTCTTCTCCTCCTTGTTGACCTCGACGACGCCGTTGAATTTGGAGAATTCCAGTACGATGCCCGTCCCGATCGCCCCGCCGCCGAGGTTCGAGCCCGCGCCCCGTGGGGTCACGGAGATCCCTTTCGCGGCCGCGAACACGACGACCTTCTTCACGTCGTCGGCTTCGCGCACGAAGACGACGGCGCGCGGCTGGATCTGGTACGGTCCTGCGTCGGTGGAGTACGATGTCAGCGTTCCCGCGTCTGTAGCGACACGGCCTGGGGCAAGAAGCGCCTCCAACTCGGTTTCCAATGAAGACAACTGGACCGCTCTGCAATCCAATGATGGTCTCGCCTTTAAAACTATCGCGGCCGGGAGCAAGCCCGTCGCAAAACGCAGTCGCATTCCAATCTTTGCGCGCGATAATAGTCGGGGCAGATCGCCGCGGCCTTCGATTCAGGTCTTCAAGTCGTGACAAACGGTTAAATCGGTCCCCTCTTATTGCGCGCTGGTAAGCCAATGTCCAAAATAGGATTCGTCGGAGCAGGCAAGGTCGGCGCGTCGGCGGCGTTCTCCCTCATCCACATGATGGAACCCGACGAGATGAGCATCGTTGACATCGTGGAAAACCTTGCCACGGGCGAGGCGATGGACCTCAACACCGCCGCGGCCGCGATGGGGAAGAAGACCGTGATCCGGGGCGGCAAGGACTACTCGCTCCTCGCGGGGTCTGACCTCGTGGTGGTCGCCGCCGGGTTCCCGAGAAAGCCGGGGATGACCCGCCTTGACCTACTCACCAAAAATATCGACATCACGCGCGACGTCGTCAAGAACATCGTCGCCCACGCTCCCGCGGCCCACATCTTCTACGTCGCCAACCCCGTCGACGTGTTGACGTATGCCGCCTGGAAGATCAGCGGCAAGCCCCGAAACGAGGTCTATGGGATGGGGGCCTTCCATGACACGGTGAGGCTTTGGGACGTCCTTCGGGACAATTACCACGTGAAGTCCCCCGACGCGTACATCTTGGGCGAACACGGGGAGACGATGTTTCCCGCCCGCTCGGTCGCGAACGTCGGCTCGGCGAAGGTGGAATGGAGCACTATCGGGGAGACCGTGCGCGGCCGCGCCGCGAAGATAATCGAACTCAAGGGCGCCACGTACTTCGCGCCGGCGGTAGCCATCGCCATCCAGGTCAAGTCGGTCCTGAACAACGAGAGGCGCCTGCTCCCGACGAGCTGCGTCCTGCAAGGCGAGTATGGGTTGAACGACGTTGCGATCGGCGTGCCCGCTATCCTCGGAAGGAACGGCATGGAGCGCGTTGTCGAGCTTCCCCTCGACAAGGACGACGCGGCGCACTTGCACAAGAGCGCGGCGGCAGTGAAGGAAAAGATAAACGAGGTCGCGGACAAGATCAAGGCGTAGGCACGCGCTCGTAAAGCCGGTCGCCGTGCGCCTCGTCGCTTTCTTTTGGTCGACATGTCCACGCCGAGGAAGACAACTTCGCCTTTTCCTGGCCCCGGTGTCCTTTCCCTTCGGGAGTGCGAAACCTTGAAGTCATCCCAAGCATACTAATGGCCGGGCTGAAAGAGTGGCAGGGTATCCCTTAAGAAGTATCGGAACGGCCGGTAGACATCGCGCTGGCCTTGCGGTTTTCATCGCCTTATTCCTTCTAGCGCCCGGCTCCTTCGTCCTTCCCGCTGCCGCAGACTCGTCGACCGTCGCTTCCGGTTCGTTGGCGACCGGGCGAAGCCATTTGAGCGCCGTCTGGACCGGTGCTGTCGCCTACATCTTCGGCGGTTACGAGGGCGGGATAGGGAACGGCGTGGACGACATAGTGAAGTACGACCCCGTGGCGGATTCGGCGACCGTTATCGCGTCGGGCTTCCCGTCGGTCCGGTACGGGACGGCGGCCGCCTTGTCGGGCAGCGACGCCTACATATTCGGCGGGTGGAACCGGAACGAGATCTTTCGGTTCAACACGACGACGGAGACGGTCACTCAGATGGCAGCCCATGTGCCCTCCTTCCTCGCGTATTCGCACGCGGTCTCCGTCGGGCCCGACATCTATCTCCTCGGTGGCGCGACGAGTTACTACGCGCTTCCATACATCTGGAAGTACACGCCATCGACGGACACGCTCGTCGAGATGGGCGGGCGCCTCCCCATCGGGACGGCCCAGGCGGCCGCATTCTGGGACGGTAGCAACATCTACGTGGTCGGTGGCAGAAACGACACTTCGACACCATTGGCACAGATCCAACGGTACAACCCCGCTACCGACACGGCAAGTCTCGTCGCGGCGCTTCTTCCCGGGACCAGGTACGGGGACCAAACGGCCTGGGACGGCACCTACGCCTACGTCTTCGGCGGTTGTGGGACGCAATGCTACACGGCGCAGGTCGCGAGGTTCGAACCCTCCACGGGGTCGCTCGTGACCATGGCGTCTCCACTTGCGCGGAGCATGGGCCACGGGGCGGCCATCTGGAACGGCACGCGTGCCTTCGTCTTTGGCGGGTGGAACGGCTCATCGCAACAGACACAAATCCAATCCTACGTCCCCGCGCCCGGAGCGCCCACCGGAGTTGCGCTCGCCAAGGGACCGGGAATGGGCCAATTGACGCTCTCATGGGAGGCACCGGCAGCGAACACTTACGGCGCGGCGATAAGCGCGTATCGCGTCTACCGCTCGGACTCGCCCGGAAGCGAGGTCTATGTGTCCTCCACGCCCGTGACAGGGTTCACGGATTCGGGACTTGCGCCGAATATCACGTATTACTACCAGGTCAGTGCCGTGAACCCAAGCGGCGAAGGGACACTATCGGTCGAAGCGAGCGCCCGGACATACGCCGAGGTCCGTCCGGGGTCGCCGGCCGCGTTCCAGGCCGCGCCGAGTGGCGCCGGTCGAGTGCTTCTCACGTGGCTCCCACCGCCACAAAACGACGGCCCACCATCGACGGGGTACCTCATTGTCCGCTGCGTTGACGACATCTTCTCTGGATGCTCCGATCGGCGCGACATCGACATCGGGGATGCGTCGATGTACGAGGACACGGGCGTCGCATCTGGGCTGTATCACTATTATCTTCGTGCGAAGAACCTCTATGGCGCCGGCGCGTTCGTCGACGCGAGGACGATCGCGGCTGGCTAGGCGGCCTAGAAAACGCGTTGATTGCGCAAGGTGGCCTCAGCCCCACTCGTACCCGACGCCCTTCCCGCCCGCCGGGTGCTCCCATCTCGTCTTCCCGACCACGGCACAGGTGCCACATTCCACACAAGGCTGCGTGTCCAGTACAACGAATTCCTTCCCCCCCGCCTTCTCGATCCTATAACAACCTCTGCTCGAATCCGGGCTCGAAACGGGGCACGCTGTCACGCATCGCCCGTTCACGGCGATGGAGTCGTCAAGCATCTCGATGTGGGCCTTGCCGATGTCGGTGTCGTACTTGAGGGCCCCGATGCGGTCGTCGAGGCTACGGAGTTTCAACGGCGGCGCGTCCTCGACGGGTGTTCCGTAGTTCTTCGCAAGAAGTGTCGGGAGCGTCACGTATGTGAACCGGGTGTCCGGTGCCGTGAGCGCCTTGTTGTAGTTGCCCATGAGCCCTTCGACGAACTTCGCAACGGGCTTGATCTTGATGAGGAAAGGGAGAAACGGTGCTCCGAATGTCGCTTGAAGCGCCGTGACCTTGGCGCCGATGCTTCGGTACTTCTTGAGTTCCTTCGCCATGGGCGTTTGCTTCAGCCATGCGGCATACGTAGGGCCCGCTGCGGTCGGCTTGCCTTCCTTCTTTGCCTCGATGTAAGCTTGGGCCGCGAGTATCCCCGCCGTTATCCCGTGGTTCATCCCCTTGATGATGGGGCCCGCCGCCTGCATCTGCCCTGCGGCATCGCCAACCGCGACGAGGTTGCCGCTGTAAGGCCGCGTGAGGAGCGCTTTCTTCCCGTCCGGGATGAGCTTCGCCGAGTACTCTGCCTCGTCGTAGTAGCCGCCAAGCCACTTTCGGAGGAGCCGGTGTTCGAGCATGGTGTCGAGCAGTTCGTGCGGCGGCCTGCCGTTCTCCGTGACCGAGTCGAGGTGGAAGACGGTGCCGATCGACAGCGAGTCCCGGTTCGTGTAGAGGAAGCCGCCTCCGCGCGCTTTCCCGAAGATGTCACCTGCGACAAGATGCGCGGCACCTTCGTCGGAGCGGAGGCCAAAGCGCTCGTTGATGCCTGCTTCCGGCATCTTCACGACGACCTTCACGCCCTGGAACCATTTTTCTTCCGTGCCCCAGCCGCGTAGTCCCGCCTGGCGCACGAGTTCCGATGTCGCTCCGTCGGCGGCCACCACGAGATCGGCCTTTATGGGGTCGATCGAGTCCGTCGTGACACCGACTACCTTGCCATCTTCCATCAACGGGCCCGTGACGCGCACGTCCGTGAGAAGGCCGCCGCCGGTCTTCTTGCACTCCTTGTGGACCTCGGCCGCTAGCCACCGGTCGAACTTGCCGCGTAAGATCGCGTAGGACCATTTGGTGTTGTGGTCGTGGAGTGGTTCGAGGTCGAGCGTCTTCACCTTGTCGCCCGACACCGCGTGCATCTTGTACGTCGTGATCGCCCGCTCTACGGGAGCGCGCGTGTGGAAATCGGGGATCAAGTAGTCGAGGTTGTACCGGGTGTTCGTCTGGCCATAGAGGATGCCGCCCGTTGCGTTTTTTTGCCCCGCGAACTTGCCGCGCTCCAAGACGAGCGTCTGGATGCCGCTACGCGCAAGTTCAAGTGCGGCGGCCGCCCCAGCCGGTCCCGCCCCCACGACGACGGCTTCGAATCGTTCCATCTATCTTCCTCCTTTCTTGGCTTCAAGCGAAGAGATGAGGCGGGGAAGGACTTTGAACAGGTCGCCGTGCACGTAGACGTCGGAGAACTCCTTGATAGGTGCGTTCTCCTCGGTGTTGATCGCGATTATCGTCCCCGACTTGTCCATGCCTTTCTTGTGCTGGATGGCGCCCGAGATGCCCACTGCGATGTAGAGACGCGGTTTCACCATCTGCCCGGTCTCCCCTATCTGGCGCACTTCTTCGACGAGGTTCTTCAACGACGGGTCCACTTTGTACTTCGCCGTGACGACGCCACGGGAGACGCCCATCTCGCCGCCGACCGTCTTCGCAAGCCGTTGGCCGAGCTTGATCCCCTCGTCGGGGTTCTCGGCTATCCCTCGACCAATCGATACAAGGACGTCGTACTTCGTGAGATCGATTCCCGTGGTGAGCCGTTCCCTCTTCACGATGCGAACGCGCAAGTCCTCGGCCCCGAGATTGAATGCGTGGTTCACGATACGGCCCTTGCGGGAGGCTTCTCGCGGAAGTGCGGCAAACGAGCCCGGGATGACGGAGCATGCCTGCGGCCAGTACTCCTTCGTCACCTTCCCGTCTTTACTCACATTGTCCAGGCAAAGGATGGTGGACCACTCGAAGCCCGAGAAGTCCGGCCTCTTCATGTTGAGGACGCGTTCGAATATGACCTCCGCGCCGCCGGTCTTGAACGGGTGCTTGATCTTCACGTCCTCGATGTAGAGCTTGTTGCAGTCCGAGGCGCAGCCAGATTCCAAGACGGCCAAGACCGTCGCGGAGAGGTCGCGCCCGTTTATCGTTGCGGGAAAAAGGAAGTATCGCGGTTTCGAGTAGGCCTTGTACTCATCCGTGCCGGTGGACATCTGGCCGATTATCGTCGTGTAGACCTCGGTGCGCAGGAATTCTAGTTCCGCGTGATCGCTCGTGTACACGACGTCGGCGCCCCGCTCGATAGCCTCTTGGCACAGTGTGTCGGTGTGGTGGCCGAGGACGACGGCAACCACTTTCTCGTCGGCATGGTAGTCGCGGTTGTAATTGTCCATCAATCGGCGCGCCTCGCCGAGCATCTCGAGCGTGACTTGCAGGAATTTCCCGTTGTGGGTCTCGGCGAACACCCACATGTCGGCGTAGCGGCCGGCGGGCGGTGTCACACGTAGTGGTGCGCTCTGTACGGCCGGCGGGGCGGGGGCAGCAGGTGTTCCCGCAACGGGTGTCGCCGGCGTGGCCAGGATAGGAGCGCCGCTTGGTATTGTCGGTGCCGCCGCGGCCATCCTAGTGGCCTCCCTTTGTCACCGGTGTTGCGGGACCTTCGAGGATGGCGGTGATCCGCTTCACGAGCACGTTAAGTTCCTCGTCGCTTGTGCCGTTCAACACTTCGGCCGTTCGCTCTCGGGGCGCTTGGGGGATCGGCTCCACCATCTTCACGATCGTAGGCGAGCCGAGCACGCCTATCTTCTCGTCGGCGAGTTGGAGGTCTGCGGCGCTCCACACCTTGAAGACGGGGTCGATGGTCTTCGCTCGGCTCATGGTCTCGTCCTGGAGGTTGAGGAGTTTGAGGCGGTGGGTGGCAAGCCTGTAGTTGGTCTTGAACTGGGGGTCGGTCACGACGAACGCGGGAAGCGGCGCCTCGACCTCTTCGATCTCGCCGTACACCGTCCGCCACGCGCGCACCAGGCGTCGTTTCTCGTCGACTTCGAGCTTGACGACGTGTGTGAGGAGCGAGTAGCCGAGTTTCCACGCGGCTTGGGGTCCGGTCTGGCCGGTCTCGCCGTCGGCGGACTTGAACCCTGCGATTATGAGGTCGATCTGTCCGGACCCGTTCGGTGCTTGGCAGGACTCCGCGCCGATCTTCTTGACGCCGGCCGCAATCGTTTCGGCCGTCGCCAGCGTGTCCGCAGCGCCCATTTTGCGGTCAGAAAGAAGGTAGGCCCGGTCCCCGTAGGTCGTCATCGCCTCTTCGAGGACCTTCTTGTAGTTCGGAGGTCCCATCGACACGATGTGCACGGTGCCGCCGTACTTCACCTTCATCTCAAGGCACGCGTCGAGCGCGAACTTGTCGTTCGGGTTGAGGACGGTGGGGGTGGAGCCGCGATCGAGCGTGTTGTCATCCTTGAACTTGACTACACCTTCGCGAAAATCCGGGACGCCTTTCACGAGCGCGACGTAGTTGAAAGCCATGACAGCACCGTTTAAAGCCCCAAGAGGAAGGGCACAAGCCGCGGGAATCGTCGACAGCGTTTTAATGTTTCGCAGGTACGGCACCCTTTCGCCGGCGCGCACACCGGGTGTGCGCTCGGCCGGGCGCACCAAAAGTGCGCCACGGCGCCAAGCGCGAAAGCGCGCCCGGAAAGGCTCCTGCCTGCCGTTCCGCACGAGGTTGGCTACCCTAATATCCGGGATGGGACCGTTTGGCGGGACGCGAGTCATTCCATCTTCACAATCCGCAACATACATACAAATAGGTACATCTTTGAGGCGGTGCGCAAACCCTTTCGCCAAAACATTCAAGACGCCAAGGGGCGACTCCTGTCCGGCCCCATGCAGTCGATGCGCCGACATCGGCGCCCACTTGGTCAAGTCGAGAGGGGCCCGCAAGAGGTCGGAGAGGAGAACAATGTCTACCAAAGGATTCCTGTCAGGGCTAATCTGCGCGGTCGCGGTCGTCACCGCCGGTTGCGTGCAATCAGACGTGACCGCGGACGACGCCTCGACAAGTACGATATCGACCAGCAGCGCTTCGTCGCACCAATCCAGCGGCGGCACCCAAGTATCCGTCGACGCGGAAGGCGCCAACGTGACCGTCGGAAACGAGTCGACCGAGGCCGCGGCTCCACAAAAGGTTCGGAAGGAGGAGAAGCTCGCGTTCGAAGGGAACACAGGCGTCGGGGCGTGCCTTCCCTCTGGCCTCGGAAGTTGCAGCGGGCCGGGTGTGCCTGGCACCGGCAACGAATGGTACCTTCCCAAGCTCACCGGCCGACCCGTCGCCGCAGAAGTGGCGATGACCTGGATGGCGACGACCCCCGCTTCCGACCACCTTCGGCTGACCGTCGGCGCCGCCTACACATGCGGGCAGGGTGGCCAGTGCCTCGACGGGGTGAAGACGGTCGGGGGACCATCCCCGCTCATCATCAAATTGGAGGGGCTCATGCTCAAGGAAGGGCAATCGCTTGGCTTCGTCGTGTCGACCATCTCGATGACGCCAGACCCCGTCTACACTTTCGTGGATGCAGGGCAGGATTTCATGATAGCGGGGACAGCGATCGTCGAATCCACGTCGTGATGCCCGCGTGTCTGGCGCTTCTCACCACGAATAATCCTTCGACAAGGACATCGCCCGATATATCGTCTTGATCTCCTTGTACTTCCCAGGATTGAGAAGCGCCGTGAGAAGCACCGGGATGAGGTAGCGGCCCCGGCTCGAACCCTCGCCGAAGACGAGCGTCGTGGGGAGATACCTTGCGAGCCTCACCATCTCGTCGTTGTCCATGTCGATGAGGTACTTCACGGCGTTCTTGAAGCTCGGGTCCATGATCGGATGCGCGAAGACACGTGATTGGTAGTCGGAGAGCCGGTCCGTTGCGATGCAATCCGCGAGGATCTCGCTCGCGAGTATCACGGCAGCAATGCCGCCCTTCGTCACCGGGTTCGTGAACCCCCCGGCATCGCCGGCGAGCACGATGTTCCCCTTCTGGCACATGTTGCCAGAGAACCCGATCGGGTACGCTTCCTTCACTTTCACGCGCCCGCCCACGTTGTAATGCTTTGAGAAGGCGTCGAGCCGGTGCCAGTCGTTACCAGTGTCTGCCAGTATACCGACGTTCAGCACATCGCCTTTCGGGAATATCCACGCGTACTCGCTGCACCAGCGCTTGTCCGTGTAGAACTCGAGGCGGTCTGTCTTGTAATTGGAATCGACGATCCGGTATTGGATGCCGAGTTTCACATCGACTTCGCCGCCGATGAATGCCCGCACCTTCGAGCCGGGACCGTCGGCGCCTATGAGGACATCGTACTGCATCCTTGCGATGTCATCGGCGCCGATGCGCTTTCCCGTGACGTACTTGCCGCCGCGTTTTTGGAACTCTGCAGCCATCGCGGGGATCCAGTCGCATCTTTCGATGGTGTAGCAGCGCTCGTTGATCTCGATCTTCCGTGGCCCCGGGTACCACCAGACGGCGCCGGGAAACGATTGCGACGTGTACGGGAACGAGTCGAACGCCTTGAAGCGGGCCAGGTTCTTGTGGGATATCCCTTCGCCGCAGAGCGTCGTGTACGCCTCCGGCGCCATCTCGTAGATCGTGATGTCGTATGGCCGGCCCGAGGCGTGCGGCCGCTCCATTATCTGGAGGGCGTTTATGAGCCCCGCGAGGCCGCCTCCGACGATCTTGATGTCAATGGGCTTCGCCACGGGAGCGCGAATCATCGAAAGGGGTATAATTGCTTATTCAGGCGCTCGCCCCGGTCTCTCGGGACCCGCGCGTCCGGATCGCAAGGGTCGATCATCCTCCCCTGCCTGTTCTCATTCGTCGGCGTTGAAGAACAAGGGGACGAGGAGCAGCCCGAGCCCGAACCAGAGGATCGAGATTATCAGGAGCTCCAGCGAGAACGATATGAGGTAAAGGTCGACGGCCAGGCTTGCGAAAGGCAGGCCTATGAAAATCAGGACGAACGCGAGTTTGGAGTCGGCCGCCACGGTATCCTCAAGTTGCGGCATAGAGGCGGTTCGTTTATCAACGTTTCGCAGCGGGACGCGGGGAAGAGCCGGGCTTCCCCGCACTTCGCCCCTCGCAGGCGGGCCTTTTCCCCCTAAACCGTTAAATCCAACCTCCTTGTTGGTTCGGCGATGCCGCGGAAGCTAGAGCGGATAGTGCTTGCGACGCCCTTCCTTCGGGACGGGTTCGGCATCGAGACGCGCGTTCGCGAGCTCAGCCGGAACCTTCCAAGCTCCATCGACTCCCGGATAATCTGCCTCCAGCAGACCTCAAGCCTCGAGCGCGACGCGAAATCCTACAAGGCCCCGCGCCTCATCCACAGCCTTTCGTCGAACAAGTGGACGCGTTTCTCGTGGCCCGCCCGGGCCCTTCTCAACACGTACTACCGCCGGTACCTCTGGGACGCCGACGTGATAGACGCCCAATACTACCCGATGACGCACCTTCCGAAGAGCGGACGGCGCAAACTCGTCATCACGTGGCACTCCGTCACCTTCCCGCACCTCGTCGAGTCCTTCGAAGAGGCGAAGGTATTGAAGAAGGAGTACTACTCGATGCTCCGCCAGATGAAGAAGGCGGACCTCGTCATCTCCGTGAGCAAGTACGGGGAGCGTGAGATACACGAGGTCGACGACTCGATCCCCGTCGAGGTCGTGCCGAACGGCGTAGACACGGACGCCTACAAGTTCAAGCCCTTCGAGAAGCGCGGCAAGACCATCCTCTCCGTCGGCCGCTTCACGCCGCACAAGGGCCACGACGACGTCATCGTCACTTTCAAGCGCGTCCTAGACCAGATGCAGGACCCCGAGCTTCGCCTCATCATCGCCGGCTCCATGCACAACCCCGCCTACTTCGAGAAATTGAAGGACCTCGCGAAGTCGCTCGGCCTCATGGAGGACAAGAAGCCGCGCGTGAGCTTCCTCACGAACGTGAACAACCTCACGATGCCGAAGATATACCAATTGGGCGACATCTTCGTCTCGGGCTCGAAATGGGAGGGCTTCGGGATGCCGATGCTCGAAGCACAAGCATGCGGCCTGCCCGCCCTTGGCTACGACATCTGTTCGCACTCGGAAGTCGTCGCGGACACGTCGTGGCTCGCCCCGGAACTCGACGTCAACGGTCTTGCCGACAGGTGCATCGAACTCCTTGAGCAACGGGGCCGGTACGAGAAAGCGTCGCTCATCTCCCGCGAATTCGCCGAGGAGTATTCGTGGAAGAAGGTCGTGAAGAAGTACCTAAAGACGCTAGAATCGAACCTCGGCTACGCGCCGCAATGACGGGGGCGTCCGTTTCTTTCCCCGCGGCGTCCGCTCGTCGGGCGCGCGTGTCGCACCGACTCCTGATCTTTCAAGGCGCGATGTCAGTTATCGCGTACTGGCGTAATACCGTCGTGGCGTCGCCAAGCGCCACCGGGGCGCCGTCGCGTAGGTAGAGCGCCTTGTTGCAGTACTTCTCGACCGCCTGCCAATCGTGGGAGACGAAGACCATGGTCCCGCCGCCCGCCCTGAACTCGTCGAAGAACTGGAGGCACTTCTCCCGGAACTGGGCATCGCCCACGGCCAGGACCTCGTCGACGAGTATTATCTCGTTCCTGCTCTGCGCCGCGACGGCGAACGCCAGGCGCATCGTCATCCCGGCGCTAAGGTTCTTGAGCTTCGCCCGCCTGAAGCGGTGCAACTCCGCGAAATCGAAGATGTCGTCCAGGTGGTCTTTGACCTCGCGCCGACGAAGCCCGATTATCGTGCCGTAGAGTATCGCGTTGTCCTCCGCCGTGAGATCGGGCTGGAACCCGACGCCGAGCGCGAGAAGCGGCGTCATCCGGCCCTCCACTTTGATGCGCCCCGATGTCGGGCGGAGTATCCCCGCGATGAGGCGAAGGAGTGTCGACTTCCCGCCACCGTTACGCCCCACGACACCCAACGAGTCGCCAGATCGGAGGTCGAACGAGACGTCGCGTAACGCCCACACCTGGTCGGCGGTCGCATCGCCCTTGCGCTGCGCCAACGACTCGAAGAACGTCGTCTTCTTCTCACGAGGGATAAGGAAACGCTTCGAGACGTTCTCGGCGACGATTCGTGCCATCTTCACACCTCCTCCGCCATGCGCGGCTCGAATTCCCTGAATAGCGCGTAACCGATCACGAGCGTACCGATTGCGATGAACATCATAAGAGCGACCTCCAACACCGCCGGCACCGTGCCATGAAGGATCACGTCCCGTAGCGCCGTGAAGAGATGGGTCAGGGGATTGAGCTCCAAGACCCACCGGACGGACACGGGCACGAATTCGAGGGGGTACAGAATGGGGGTCGCAAAGAACCCTGCTTGCAAGACGACGCGCCAGATATGCTGGATGTCGCGGAAATAGACGTTCAACGCCGCGACCATCAGGCTCACGCCGAGCGTGAACGCGAAGAGGAACAAGACGAACAAAGGCGCAAGAGCGCTCACGAGTCCCCCGGCCCCGAGAGCGAACACGAACACGAAGAGTATCCCGAGTTCCAGAAGCGCCGTCACGAGGGCGGAAAGGCAGGTCGCCGCCACGATGTACTGGCGGGGGACGTAGACGTGCTGCACGAGCCACGGCCTACCGGTGAGGCTCACGACCGAAAGCGATGTCCCGATCTCGAAGAGTCGCCAAAGGATGATCCCGAGGAGAAGATAGAGTTGGTAGAAGCGCTCGGTCTCCTCGAGGCCCCGCATTATCTGGCTGAAGACCACGTACAGTATCGTGAAGACCAACAAGGGCTCGAGAAGCGACCAGACGAACCCCAACGCCGAGTTCTTGTACCTTATCCGAAGCTCTGCCATGGTGAGCTCGTAGATGAGGTCCAAGTGCTGCCCGTTCACGGCGGGAAATCCCCTCTCCCCTTCTTGAGCGTAATGGAATAGAAGTTATAGGCAGAGCCCATAGTGCAAACGAAGGCGTGTGAAAAGGAAGCTCGCGATCGCCCTCCTCATTGCAGTCGTCGTCTATTCGTTCGCGGTCGCGCTCTCCGGAGTGCCCTCGGCCGGGCTTCCGACCCCGCGCCCGGAGACGATCGGCCTTTGCATCGCCATCGTCGCGATCTCCTACGAGGCGCGGGCCCTTCGCTGGGCGGCGCTACTACGCATCCTGGGAGTCCAGGTGTCCATGCTCGCGGCCCATCGCTCGTACCTTGCCGGCCTCTCGATGGCCGTGACGCCGGGAAAGGCCGGTGAACTCCTGAAACCGCATCTACTCGCCGAGAAGGAAGGCGTCAGGATCGAGAAGAGCCTCGCGTGCCTTCTCCTTGAAAGATCCACGGATCTCTTGTCGGCCTTCGTGATCCTTGCATTGGTTGCGACGACGTTCAACCTAGGCCTATCGGCCATCGCGGCCCTGGCCGCCACCTTCACGTTCGTCCTTTTCACGAGCTCGGGGAAGTTGCGTATGCTCTTCGGGTTTACTTCGCGCGTCAAGGCGCTTCGAACAGTCTCGGAGGCCGCCTCATCGTCGCTTTCGGAGTTCGAGATCCTGTGCCGCCCCCGCCCATTCATCCTAGCGCTGCTCATAGCCTCCGTGTCGTGGCTCCTTGAAGCGTCCGTGCTCTACGTATTGCTCCGTGAATTAGGCGCGGCCCCGACGCTTGCGATCGCGGTCGCCGCCTATTGCCTAGGCTCCATCGCCGGCGCCGTGGCGTTCCTCCCAGGCGGCATAGGACTAGCGGAAGGCGGGATAGCAGGCACTCTCGTGGTACTCGGCGTCGGCGCGGCCCCAGCGGTTGCCGGCGTCATCCTCGTCCGGCTGTTCACGCTGTGGCTGCCGTTGGCCGTGGGGACGTTTGCATTGATGCATTGGGTACGACGGGACATCTATGGAAAACTGGGCCTCCGGCGGGATTCAGCGACGCCACGTCCTGAAGAACAGGTCGACAAGTGACCTGTGACGCCTCACCCGTTTCGCGCCAAGAATCTATAAATACGCGTCGTCGGGTCGAGTAGGGTCAAGATGCGCCGGCCCACTTCCAAGGAGATAAGCGGTTTCTACAACGAGCTCTACTCGCACCTTGACAACGCGCACGGCGACCCGACGCTTTCCGATCGCGAGTTCGACGAGGCGCTGGCATCGAAGACAAACTATGCGCTTCTCAAGATGACGTGGTGGGAGAAGAAGGCCGTGCGTCGCATCCTCAAGCGGATAGGCGCCAAAGACAAGCGGGTGGTAGACGCGGGCTGCGGTCCCGGGATTTTGTGGCGGCGTTTCATCAAGGACGCCCGCCCCCGTGAACTTTTCGGCCTCGACATCTCCTTGACTTCGATGAAGGCGTTCGGGGCGGCCGGAGGCCAAGGCGTCGCCGGCGACATCCAAGCGCCGCCCTTCAAGCCCGCATCCTTCGACGTCGTCATGTGCCTTGACATCGTCGAGCACGTCGTCGGGAACCGCGCGAAATCAAAGATCCTCCTCGAGATGGGAAGACTCGTTCGCCCGGGCGGAGTGCTCATGGTCTCGGTGCCGCACATCATGCCCATGCCGAGGGCCTTCCGGTTCCTTCGACGAAAAAGCGGCCCCATCCGCGAAGAGTTCGCGAACCGGCTCCGTTCGCGCGGGCATCGCTTCGACGCCTTGTTTGCCCCGCTCTTGACCCGCGTGTTCTGCGTCACCGACGACCTGCAGCGGTTGGGGCTCGTGAAGGCGCGCACGGCATTCTTCGACGACGTCGGCAAAGAAATCGAGATGAGATGGCGCATCCCCATCCACGACGAGCTCGAACACGACCAGTGGATCTCGCTCTTCGAGGAAGCGGGGTTTCGCACGCGTGCAGTGGAACCTGCGGGCCTGCTCGTCCCCGACATCGAAGCCGTGGAAGGATCGCGATGGACGATGTACATCTGGCAGATCGCGCATGCCGTGTTCTCGACGCTCTCGCGCGACGCCCGCTACTCGTTCCAACTCATCGCACTGCTCGAACCGACGCCCGCGTTGAGAGAGGTCGAAGACGCGGTCGTCCCGTTCCCCCGCGAGCCGACGCTTCAATCCAGGACGGACTTCGAACTCCTTTCTGGGTTTCCGACCGAAGACCACGCGTGGGTGAGCGCCTACGACGCGGCCGTGGCGGCCGGCGCGCAGATCGAAGTGGTCGCCGCGCCTTCGGAGTTCAAGGCGTTGCTCCGTTGGGCGGTGGAGCCAAGTGCGCTTGAGATAGGAGGAACGGCGCTTCTTGACAAGAAGAGCCGGGCACGCGTCACGATGGCGATCATCCACAAGGGACGCCTTCCTGACTACCCGGGCCCCGTTCTTGACGAGATACGACGCTCCTTCCGCCTGGTATATGCAAACGAGGTCTTCGCGATCCTCTCGGCCGACCCCACCGCCCCGACGTTCACGCCAGCGGAGAGCGATCACGCGCGTTCCTTCGAGATCTTGGCGCAGCGGTCGATGGACGCCGCGACGGGAACGCAGAAAGCGGTCGCGCCGGTCGCCCAAGTCTAGCTGAGCGCGGGCCGCGCCGCACGTAGTCCGACCCTTAGCCTGTTCACGGGCGACTCTACGAACGTATAGAAAACGGCCGAGACGCTTGCGCTCGCCAGGAACTGGACCAAGAGGAACCCCAGTAGCCCGAAGGCGGTCGCGCCGGGGACCGAGTGCACGAGGAACAGGCCCATCGGGAAATGGAGCAGGTACGTCCCATAACTCGTCTTGCCGGCCGCTGTCGCAAGCCTTGATCCCAAATGGGGCCCGACGTGTCTTTCGCCGACGGCCAGGGCAAGGACGGTCCCCGAGAAGAACAAGGCCAGAAGCGGCCTCAAGAACGGATCCGCCTCGAGCCCTTCCGTCCAAACCGGTGAGAGCGTCGAGCGCGAATCGATGAACAGGAGCGTCGCGGCCGCGCCCGCAAGGCTGCCAAGGAAAAGCCTCGTCGGGGAGAGACCGAATGGCGTGCGTGACTCGTGCGCGAGCCGGGCCGCCGCCGCACCCAACGCGAAATGGGCGAGAAAGCCGGGCACCGTGCCCGCGAGGACGAACGAACGCACCGGATCCAAGGGATCGTTGGTCGCCGCCCTCCAGCCCACCGTCGAGACGACGCCCGCCAAGACGAAGATCACCCAACTTTTTTTCCTCACCTGCGCCACGATGAAAGGCAGGATCAAACACGCTTGGAACTCGACGGCAAGGGTCCAGTACACTGGATTGACGGAGAAGAATGTGGCCGCGTCGAGGTTATGGATGAAAAGCAGGTGAAGAAGGAGGTCGGTGGCCGGGACCCAGGCTCCGGATACACTGGGGGCGAGTATCAGGGCAAGGGGGATGGAAAGTGCGAAGGCGGGGAATATGCGAAGCCACCGGCTGACCATGAAACGACCCAATAGCCCCCGGCCGCCTGTGCGCTGCCCTTCGTAGAGCAACGCACTGCCCAGCAGGAATGCGCTTAGGACGAAGAACAGGTCCACGCCGATCCAGCCTCGCGCCAAAATTCCCTCTAGAAACCCCGGTCGCCAACTCGGATCCGTGAGGGAGAAAAGGTAGACGCCGTGGAAGGCCAAGACGGCCGCGGCCGCTACCCCGCGAAGACCGGAAAGCGCTGGATACATTGGTCGCGATCGAAGCGGGGACCCTGATGAGGCGACGACCGGCTCGCGAGTCCCGGAGTCCACCCCCCCGCAACCCGTGGTCCTCCCATAAAGGCGTGGCCCCGTCGACTCGCGTTCACGGCGCCCGCCGTGAACCTATAAATACGGTGCCCTTCGTAACGGAGGCCATCGTGTCAGAGACGTCGATGGTCGCGGCGCAAAAGGAGGTCGCCGCCCGCCGGACCGCTGCCCTCTCCGTCGAGGCCGTCATCGAGTACGCGGCAAGTTATGGGCACTTGAAGGGCCGCACGGTCCTTGACGTGGGTTGCGGGCCCGGGATCGGTGCCATCCACTTCCGTTGCCTCGGCTATTCGGTCGTGGGACTAGATATCGATCCGTCCATGTTGAAGGCGGCGCGGGACCTCGGCGTGGAATGTGTGCGCGGGGACGCGCAGGCGCTTCCGTTCAAGACGGCATCGTTCGACAACGTGCTGAGCTTCCACGTGATCGAGCACGTGTCGGCGCCCGACACGATGGTCTCCGAGATGCGGCGCACGGCGCGTGGAACGATCGCGATAGTGACTCCGAACCGCGACGGGCCGCATCGCGACTCCGATTCGCACGTGCACGAGTTCGGCCTCGAGGACCTCGCCGCGGTCTTGAGGGACGAGTTCGGCGACGGTTGCTACACGATCTCGCCCCTTCGCAGCTACTTCTACGTCTCGAACGACGACGCGTTCGTCCCGAAAACGCTCCAATCGGCCGCGAGGGCGCTTTTCGAGCGAAACGGTCCGGCCGGGTTGTTCGCGGCAGGTTTCAGCGACGTGTCGGCGGACCTGGCGCTACGGGACCCGTTCTGGCGTGCGGCGCTACGCCGTGTCATGCGGGAGCGCTCGCCCGGCGAAGGCGTCACGGGAAACGTCGTGATACGCAACTACATCGCCGACTATTCCTGGCCATTCCGAGTGGACGACGAAGTCGTTTGGGTCCTTGTCCACAAGGGCCACTTGGAGCGGCTCACGCGTTCCCACGTGGAGGCGATCTTCTCGGCATTCGAACCCGTGCTCGCCAACGAGGTCTTCGTCCTCTTCGCGCGCCCCGGGAGAAGCGAGACCATCGTGCCCGGAGACGAGCATTACCGTTCGCTCGTCCATAAACTGGTGGAACGCGGTTTCACCGTGGAATCGCCGCCTCTTTACGGGGTCGAAGGCGAAGAGATCGCGAAGCCCGCCTGAGGACGGCGAGGGGAGCGGCCGCGCCACGCGCGTCCTTGGACCACACTTTTCCGGGAATACCGCTAGCGGAGGCGGGTCAGCGGCGCTTCCAAGACGCGGGCGTTCGGCGCCTTTTCTCCGCAGACGTCCCACTTCTCGCCCCAAGAGCGCATCGCGTGGAAGAGTTGTTCCAGCTCCTGGCCCTTCACCGTGAGGTTGTACTCGACGCGGATGGGTGACTCGCTGTGGACGGTCCTGACGACGAGTTCCTTGGTCTCAAGGTCGGAGAGGCTTTCGGACAGGACCTTGGCTGATATCCCTTGTACGCTGCGCTTCAACTCGTTGAAGCCCTTGCCGCCTTTTGTGAGTTCGTGGAGGATGATGAGGTACCACTTCTTGCCGATGATCTTGATGGTCTCAGTGACGGGGCACGCGTCGTTTTTCGGTTGGCTCGTGATCAGTTCCACCTTCACCATGGTGACCCGGTTACGGTAACCTCACCGGCCATATTTAAAATATGGTTTGGAAATCAGGTTACGCTGCGAAACCGAAACTCGTCGTGGTCGTGGGACTGGCGGCGGAGGCAGCGTTTCGCATGGGCGCAATCACTCGTACGACCGCGTGGCCGCAGAATCCACTGCCGCCTGGTGCCTCGCCAACGCCAAATATGTCGCTATTGATTCAAAAGTAAATTTTGTAATTTTTGAACCAAGGAACGTACCGCATATGACCTCGCTATTTGACCAGTAATGGTTAGCGGCCCACATCCACCGATTGGAATAATGACAAATCTTCTTATACACTGCCGGTGTTAGGAACACGATAACAGATGGAAAACGTCGCAGATCCCTCCACCCAAGTCAAACCGCAGTATAAAAGCGGGAAGGAGGTCATGGACGCCCAGTACGAGCGCGGGAAACGCGTGATCGAGAAGAACCCGTGGGCGAAGGAAGCCTTCAATCAGATCCTCGAGCGCTGCCCCCACGTCGTCGAGTTCGACGTCGTGCGCCTTTTCGACGGCAAGAGCCAATCGCACGAGGAGTTCATCATCGGCGCGGCCCTGTTCAAGGAATACAACGCGTTGAACCCGGTGAGCCTTCCCCGGGCAAAGCGGGTCATCCCCGTGTACCGACCTCCCCCGAAGGAGGTCCCGCAGGAACTGCCGCCACGCCCCGCACTCAAAGCCGGGCGCCAACCGCAGCCCCAGGTCAAGGTCAAAGCGATTGTCCAGAAGAAGGCCAAAGCCACCGTAAAACCGGCACGCTCCGCAGCCAAGGCCAAGAAGGCGAAGGCACACGCGCGAAAGGCGAAAGCGGTGCGTCCCAGGGCGCGCCCGGCCAAAGCCAAGGCGCCCGCAAAGGGCGCGAAGAAGGCCAAGGGAAAGCGCCGCTGATCAAGACTTCGAAAGGCCGGCGTAGGACTCCAGAGGACTTGCGTCGTCGAGGATCGAACCCCCTTGGTTCTTGATCCCCCTTGAGACCAGCCGGAACTCCGCTTCCTGGATGTTCCAGATGAAGACTGCCTGCTCGGCCGCTCTCGCCTCGACGAGGCGCCACTTCTCGTGGGCCGATTCTTGATCCCGAGCGGCGAGCGCCTCTTCGATCAATCGACCCATGGTGGGGTCATCGTAGCGGGCCGGTCCACCGTATGCCCCGTCCGCCGTGAACAGGGTGCTTGCGTAGGCGGCCGGGTGCGCATGCCCCGGATTCACCCCCATGAACGCAACCGCTACCTCGCCGCCGGCGATCATCGGCGCCAACAATTCGCTCGACACCTCCACCAGCGTCACCCGTATGCGTGGGTCGAGCGCTTCAAGCGATGCTTCCAGGATCGAAGCGCTCGCTTTCCTCGTGTCGCTTCCACCCGCATAATGGATCTTCACCTCGAATCCGGACGGGTGGCGCGAAGCGCGAAAGTGCGAGCGCGCCGCCTCCACATCCGTGGGCGTCGGCGCCAATGCCGCGTCATGCCCCAAGGCCCCCGTGGGGAAGGGGCCCGCAAGCCGAAGAACGCCGCCGCCGAGCACATCGGACACCACGCGAGAGTAGTCGAACGCCTGCGACCACGCGGTCCTCATCTCGACGTCGTCAAAGAAGGCGCAATCGGGGTCTCCGGTCACCGCGTCCCTTGGACACGCGTCCGTCTTTTCGATGTCGTGGCTCCACCAGACGAGCCCCACGGAAGGCCGCGGCCCGGAAACGAGCGCCGATCGGGCGAGGGTGGTCGCGCGAAGCCCCTTCGCCTCCGCCGGCGTGATCGCGGCGATGTCCGCATCGCCACTTTCGACGCGAAGGACCTTCGCGCCGGTCTCGGCCGCGATTTCGAACAGGATGTGGTCTACCCCTACGCCGCCTGCGCCGCGGTAGCCGGGGCTCTTCTCAAGGAGGATGTAGTCGCCAGGACTCCAGGTTTTGAGGGCGAACGGTCCGCTTCCGGCCCCGTTGACGTCGGCCCACGGGTCGCGCGTCTTCGGTGGGATGTCCCCGATGGCGGGCGGCGGCAAGCCGCCCGGCGTTGACGCGGCGCCCCAGAAACCCTCGCGTTCCGCGTGGGCGGCCTTGAAGGCCTGCAGGTCCACGATCGAGGCGACGGGCGTCGACAATTTGGAGAGGAACGCGGGATCGGCCTCGTCAAGGTTGAAACGGACGGTGTGATCGTCCACGACCTCGACGCCGCGCTCGGACAAGTAGGCCTGCCGGTCCTCCGCACGGTATCGCGAGGCAGAGAACACGTCGTAGCCGCGTATCGCGGAAAGGAGGTCCCGGTCCGAGACCGGGTCCCCCATGAGCACCGCGCGGTCGATGCTGAACTTCACGGCGCTCGCATTCAACGGGGACCCGTCGGAGAACCTTGCGTCGCGGCGAATGGCGACGGTGTAGGTGCGTCCGTCTTCGCTCACCGTGCCCTGCGTTTTCGACGGCACGGAGGCGGCAAGTTGCGAACGTACGAAGCCCGGCCGCGCGGGGTCGGGCGAAAAAAGCCGCTCATACGTCTGGCCGAGGATCGACGCTGCAGCCGATCCCGTGGCGAAGCCCGGGTCGATGGAAGCCGGTTCATGATCGGGGATCGCCACGACGACGCGTGGGTCGGTACGAGGCGGGCGCGGCGACCCTTTCTCCACGACGAGGATGCTAGCGCCCGCCACGTCGCTTCGGCCGTTCTCGGAAAACGCGGTCAAGAAGACGGTGTAGAGGCCTGGTTGCGAGAACGTCTTGTTGAAAAGGCCGCCGCTCGCCGCGTCGACGCTTATGCCATCGCGGATGACGAGCCAGTCGTGTCTCACGATGTCGGCGCGCGAACGCGCGTAGGGACTGTTCGTCGGTGTCAGGGGGCCGTTTTCTGTGAAGAAGGCGTTACGCACGTATCCGAAGGAATCGAGGCCGTTGAAGCGGACCGTCGAACCGGCCTCCACGACGTAGTCGGAGGCGGCGAGGCGCGCCCGAGGCGGCGAACCTTCGTTGAGGCCTGTCACGACCATCGGCGCCGGAAGGACACGGACAAGCAGCGGCGCCTCCGCCGTCGAATCGCCTTTCCCCGAGGCGTCGACGACGCGGAGGATCGTCATGAACGAACCGTGGGCCGGATACGCGTGCGTGACACGCGGCTCGAATGCGACGCCGCCGTCGCCGAACTCCCAAGTGTGGTTCGCGATCGGCCCTGCGGCGCCCACCGATACCGATGCATCGAATGTCACGCTCTCTCGCGCGGTCACGAGCGTTCTCGACGCGGAGGCCGACGCCTTCGGTGGGTCGGTCTCGACGGGCCCTGGCCCCGACGTGCACCCGGCGAGTGCGAGAGCCACGAGCATCGCGGCGGAAACGAATGGGAAAAGACGCGGTCGCATCCGTGGGCCTCGGTCGCGCTAGCGCGCGAGGCGCATTAAAGGTTGCTTCCCAGCGTTGCGCCTCCGTGCGGGGCCACATGTCCGTCGTCCCCGCTCACGCCTTCGAAAGCGTCGCAAGGACGTCGAGCAGGCGGTCGATGTCGGCTCGCGAGTTGTAATAGTGTGTGCTCGCGCGGACCTCGCCCCCGAATTTTCTCAACGCCCCGAGCTTCCTAGCGAGGGGAAGCGCACAGTGGTGACCGGCGCGTACACAGATGCCGGAGCCGTCGAGGACGCTCGCCACCTCCTGGCACGTGTACCCGTCCACGTTGAAGCTTGCAAGACCCGCGTGGTCCGCGCCGTCTCCGTACAGGGTGAGCCCTTCGATTTCTGATAGGCCCGCCGTGAGGCGGCTCGTGAGCTGTTTCCCATGGGCGCTGATCCGGTCGAGGCCGATGTCTTTGACCACGTACCGGGCGGCGCGGCCGAGTCCGATGAGTCCAGGGATGTTCGGGGTCCCCGCGTCGAAGCGTCGGCTCGCCATGTCGCCGCGTAGCCTGTGCGTCGTGGCCGTCACGTCGCGGATGATGCCGCCCCCGAGAAGCAGCGGCTCCATCTTCTCGAGAGTCTTTGCGACAGCGTAGAGGCCGCCGGTGCCCTTGGGGCCCATGGGGCCCTTGTGCCCGGAGAAGGCGTAGAAGTCGCAGTCGATGGACTTCACGTCGACCTCCATGTGGCCCGGGGCCTGGGAGCCGTCGACGAAGACGAGACATTCAGGGTTTCGCGATTTCACAAACCTGGTCATCCCGCGTACATCGTTGATGGCGCCGGTGACGTTCCCGACATGCTGCAAGACGACAAGACGCGTCCTCCTGGACACGGACGTGAGATCGGCGGCAACGAGGCCACGCACCGGCGCATCGACCTGCCGATAACGGGCGCCGACCTCCAGGGCGAGCCGCTGCCACGGTAGGATGTTGCTGTGATGGTCGAGGACCGTGCCGAGGACCTCGTCGCCGCGGCGCCACCTCATGATCGGTGGACCGGCGACAAGGCGCGTCCCGGAGCGCCGCGAACGAGGATGCCCCAACGCATAAGCGACGATGTTCGCGCCCTCCGTCATGTTCCTCGTGAAGACGAGTTCTTCCGGCGGGCAGTTGAGAAGAAGGCGCCCGGTGTCCTCCCGCGCCGCTTCGAACACGTCCGTCGCTCGACGCGAAAGAGCGTACGAACCCCGTTCGACGTTCACTCCGAACTCGTCGTAATACTCGCCCATCGCCTCGAGGACGGGTCGGGGAGCGAGGCTCGTCGCAGCGCTGTCGAGGTACGTCACCTTCGAGGCGAGCGGGACGTGGCGCCGGGCCTGCGACGGCGTAAGGGGCACATGGGGCCAAACGTCTCGCACGATAATATTTTCCGCCCGGACACGTTGGCGGGCTTCGTGGGCGTCTTGGCGACGACTCGCGACGCATTGGTCGCGATCGCGAACATACTGATCGTGAGCCTCGCGGTGGTGGCGCTACTCGGCACCGAAGGCCTGCGGGCCCTTCCATGGGACAGGCCGCTTCTCGACGCGTCGGTCCAACTCCTTGGCGGTACGTCGATATTCTTCTACTTGTGCGCGGTGGGCCTCTGGGCGTGGGAACGGAAGCTCAGAAAGGCCAGGAAAGAGGAACAACCCCCGAAGACTTGAACGGGCTTTGGCCACCCTGGGCCATAGGGGCGTCTCTAGACGGTCGCGAGCGTCGGCAGTCTCGGCCCATCCTTCTGGATCCAGACGCTCAAAGGCGTGCTCCCCGCGTACTCGGCGGGCGTCGTCGAAGTGTCCTTGAAGTTCATGAAGTACGCCCGGCCGTCGGGTCCTGCGGCCGCGCCCATCACGTGGGCGGAAGAGTGCGGGCCCTTGGCGACGGCGAGCGTCACGTCCACGAGGACCGGTCGCCCGTCGGGGCCAGCGAACACGTGACCCACGTACCAGTCACTCGTCGCGTTGTCATCCGCGTTCACCTGCGACCACGCGAGGAGTGCGCCGGCACCGGCCATGTTGCCGTCGACGTAGATGGACCGGACGGCCGTGCCGACGGGGAAGGTCGCGTTCTTGAAAGTCTGGCCCGCATCGAGGCTCACGGCCACGACGAAGTTGCCTTGTATGGGCTTGTCCCCGTCGGCCCTCGTGTTGTTACGCGCCGCGACGAAGAGCGTTCCGTCTTTGTCGAACGCCGTCCGGCCCCCGTTGGTCGTCCCGGCTCCCGCCGAGGTCACGGGGAAGACCTTCACGGTCTCGACATCGAAGATGTTGTCCTTGCTGCCGATGACGACGGTCAAGACCTGTTCTTCGCCGGACGCGACCATCTGCGGGACTGCGAAGCGTCCGTCCGCACGCATCGTCGGGACACCGGGGATCGAACCGCCCGTCGAGGCGCATGTGTTCCAGGTGGGCCCGTTCACGTCGAAGACCCCCACGGGTTGGGCGGGCGGAACGGCCATGACCCCGATCTGCATCGGGCCGCCGCCGGGGTTGTTCACGAGAAGGAGGCTCCCGGAAGCATAGGCCGCCCATGGCCGGTCGTTGAGGCTCGCCGGCTTGCAGCCCAGAGTGGAGGCGGCACGATCATAGGCGTACCGGTTGTCGTAGCATTGGCTGGCGCCGTTGTCGCACCAGCCCGTGACGGTGAAGCCGGCCGCGTAGATGTCGGCCATCCACGCCTGGCCATTGGCACCGGCGACGATGACGCCCTCGTCACCCGGCGGCGGTTGAGCGCCCTGGATGGGGGACTCCACGTTTGCGACGAAGGGAAGCTGCTTCCACGTCGCGCCGTTGTCATTGCTGAAGTACGCGGGCGTGCCCGTGGTCGCCGCCTCGATCACGTGCCCCGCGACGTAGATCGTCCCGGAGTCCGAGACCTCCATCGTAGGCTCGTAGAGGTCGTCGATGACGGCCTTCGCTGGCACGACGACCGATTGGGTGAAGGTCATCGCGTTCTCGATCGTGATGCTCGGAAGCGTCGGCAGTCCCGCGACGAGACTTGCGGCCGCGTCGACCTCCGCCTCCGACGGGGTGGTCTGGACGCAGCCCGCAAGAACCAGCATGGCCATCGCAAGAAGCGCGCTTCGGGCCTTCATGGGTAAAGAAGCGTTTTCTTCACCTGATAAGGTTTTGCGCACTGGCGTCGACCAACGGGGCCCGTTTAAGGCCCTCGCACGTCCGCCGTCACCTTTATATCAGAAAAGCGCTTCCCCGGCCTTACGTCCGGTGTTTTGCAGATGAAGGTCACAGAAACCTGCTCCTCGTGCGGAGTGCGCCTCATTGGCCAGGCTACGACGAGCTTCCTCTGCCCAAGCTGCGGCGACGGCAAGATCGGCCGCTGCGCCCAGTGCCGCGACCAATCGGTCGAATTCACTTGCGCCCACTGCGGCTTCGTGGGGCCGTGAACGCGTGGGCACCGTCATAGCGAACATCCGCATCATGCCCGCTGAAGCGGGGATGGACCTCGCCCCGATCAAGGCCGAGATCAAGAAAGTGATTCCCGCGGGCGTCGACCTAAAACGCATCGACGAGAAGCCCATCGCTTACGGCCTTGTTGCGTTGAACGTCATCGTCACGATGCCGGACGGACTACAGGGCGGCACCGACGCCATCGAGGCGGCGTTCTCGAAGATCTCGGACGTGCAGAGCGTCGAGACGACGGACGTAGGGCTCGTTTAGAGGGCGCCCTGCTTCCCGCGCACCCCGCGCGATTGGTGTTTTGTCCGTGTTTGTTCCGTTTCTGGCGGGAATGCGCCATTTTCGCCCAGCAAACTATTTAAGAATCCAGGCGGACTCGACGCCGAAGGCAATGGGAAAGCGCGCCCGGGTGTCATTCTCGATACTGACTCTCACGCTTGCGACGTTCGCCGGGTGCGTCGGGAACTCGACGCCGGTCACGACTCAAGGCGATCTCGGCGGTCTCGTCTCCGACATCGTGTCCCTCATCGGCGAGCCCATCCCCCAAGACCACGACCACGCGGATGACGCGCTTCACTCCGCGTCGTTCGGTCTGAGTCTCGCCGCCTACAATTCCGGCTATGGTTCAGGCGCTGTCGGCGACATGCAGGCCGGCGCGGGTGTGAACGAGCTTGCGATCCGCGGCGATTACCTTTTCCTCGTGCGCGGCGGCGGGTTGCCCGGCGTCGATCCGCGGACGAACCTCACGCGTGGCTTCGTCGGTGTCGACGAACTAGGGGGATTTTCAATCATCGACATCTCCGACCCGTTGGCGCCTCGCGTCATCGGCGAGTACAAGGCCACAAGCGGCGACGACATCGAAGTCTCCGCGGACGGCAACTGGGTGTTCCTCTCGACGCAGCGGAATCCATTGCAACGCCCGCAGACCTACACGGAGGATTCGGAAGGCAGCAAACCCCGGGGCATCTACATCGTGAACGTCACGGACAAGATGCATCCGACGTACGAGAACTTCATCCCGCAGCCATTGAACGGGCCCCACACGGTCACCTACTACGTGCAGGACGGCCGCCAACTCTTGATCAGCTGCACCTACGACCTCACGGGAAGCACCCTCAACTACGTCGGCGGCGAAGGGCTCCCCGGTATCCCTGCCGGAGAACAGATCCCAGAGAGTTACCCAGTGACGCAACGCGTCACCATCTACGAGTTCACCGAGCGCGCAGGCGAGAAGACGTTGGATGTGCTTTCCGTCTATCAGCGCACCGACTTGCAGCCCGACGGAAAATGGTACAGGCCGCACGACGCCGTCGTCGAACGGCATCCGTTGACGGGCCAGGACATCATGTACGTCGCCTACTGGGACCTTGGCGTCGTGCTCGTCGACATCAGCGACCCGCGCGCTCCGACGACCATCTCCAACTACGGCGACTTCGGCCCTTCGAAGATCGCCCAGATGCACCGCGCGGCTCCGTTCCCGGCCCTCATCAACGGCAAGCACGTGACCGTGGGGGAGCCGGAGATCGTGACCGCCGACGAGGCGGGCCAGATAACCCTCATCGACACGACGGACCCTGCGAATCCAAAGAAACTCGGGTTCTGGTCGATCCCCGGTGGCCTCGTCATCGACAGGCCGTTCATCTTCAGCCCCCACAACTTCGACCTCACGGCGGATGGAAAGATCGCGCTCGCCTACAACCACGGAGGAACGTGGCTCATCGACGCCTCGGGGGAGAACCTCACTAGTCCGAAGGCCATCGGATTCTACGTGCCTCACGTGCACCGGGAGAAGACCGGCTACTCGGCCGTGTGGGGCCAGTTCTTCAAGGGCGAATACCTCTACGTGAGCGATGGGAGGACGGGGCTACATGTCCTCAAGTACGGCGAGGCGTCCTGGGTCGGGGCACCGGCGGCCTGAGCCGGAGCCCGAAAAAAACCGATGGCTCGCGGAAGCCGGCCGTCAAGTCGCCCGGGCCTTGCGCCCGCGAACCCTTTAAGCCTCTGGCTTGCCCATGTCTTTTCGTGAAAGTGAAGGTCACGCTGGTCCGGCCTTTCCGCGACGCGGTCGGGAAGCCTGAGGTGACGCTCGAACTTGCCCAGGGCGGGCTCGTCCCGGCCCTTCGGAAACTCGCCGATGAGTATCCGGGCCTCGAAGAGCAGCTTTTCGAGAACGGTGCCCTGTCGCCGTACGTGAACATCTACCGCAACAACGTGGCCGTCGACGAGAGCCAGGCCGCGGCGTTGGTCCTCAAAGACGGCGACGAGCTCCTGTTCCTCCTCCCGCTCACCGGCGGCTAAACCGACAGAAGTCAAGTGTCCTTTCTTTTGCCCGTCGCGCTATGCAAGCGTATCTTCTTGCCAGCGATACTTTAATCTCCGTAGCATAATCTCCTGTGAAATCGAACATGCCAGAATCCGCGTCGCCGCCGGTTCCCGCCCTTGGAGCGTGGAAAGTCCCACTCGCGTTCCTTGCCGTGTACGTCATCTGGGGGTCCACGTACCTCGGGATCAAGGTCGCGATCGAGACGATCCCCCCGATGCTCATGGCGGGAGCGCGTTTCCTGGCGGCAGGCGCGATCCTCTACGCCTGGGCCCGGTCGCGCGGAGCCGCCAGACCCGTGCCCGCCCACTGGCTGAGCGCGTCGATCGTCGGCGGTCTCCTGCTCCTCGGCGGGAACGGCGCTCTCACGTGGGCCGAGCAGACCGTGCCGTCCGCGCTCGCCGCTCTCCTCGTCGCGGCCGTGCCGATCTGGATGGCGCTACTCAACTGGTGGTGGCCCGGGGCGCAGCGCCCGGGGAAAGCGACCATCGTGGGACTTCTCGTCGGCTTTCTCGGCGTCGCTCTCTTGATCGACTTCACCGGAGCGTCGACCGTCGGTCAAGCGCCGCTATTTGGCGCGCTCGTGATCCTTGGAGGAACGCTCGCGTGGGCCATGGGCTCGCTCTACTCGCGCTCCGCTAGACTTCCCTCGGACCCGATCCTCGCGATAGGGATGGAGATGCTCGCCGGCGGGGCGCTCCTCACGATGGCCGGAGCGGGGATGGGCGAGTTCTCCAGGGTGGATGTGGCCGCGATATCGTCGCGCTCGCTCTTGGCGTTCCTCTACCTCACGACGTTCGGTTCCATAATCGCGTTCACTTGCTACGTGTGGCTGCTTCGCGTGTCGACGCCGGCAAAGGTCTCGACGTACGCGTACGTCAACCCCGTGATCGCGCTCTTCCTCGGCTGGGCTTTGGCAAGCGAGGGGATAACGCCGCGCACCCTCGCCGCGGCGGCCGTCATCATCGTGGCGGTGGCGATAATCACGACGGGCGGCCGCACGGGCGGCGCCAAGGCCGTATGGCGCCGTTTCACGACGCGTAGTCAAAACGATCCGATGGCGGGCGGCAAATAGGCCTCCTGCGACCTGCCCGCTAGTGCGATGCCCTGGAAGCATCGCTTCGGGGACACGGCGGGGCACGGCGTCGGGAGAAGATAGGGTGGTTTCCCCGCGTCAAACAAGGCTTATATACTCTCAAGCGGAGTGGGAGCCGAGCACATTGAAGAGGGTCTTCGGAGGCGTCACGGTCGCGTTCTTGCTAGTCGTCGGTCCTCTTGCAATCGCGTTGCCGACTCCTGGCGTCAACGGCTCAAGCTTCGAGGCCGTGAGCGGCCGCATCTTCCCCGAGGCGTTGGCCACCAACGATTACATCGGCTACGAGGAGGCGGTCTCCGGCCTCAAGGAGCTCGAATCGCGTAGGCCCGATCTCATCGAGTTCAAAGTCCTCGGGAAATCCGTCGGTTGGGACAACGCGGTCACCGGGGCCCACGACACGTTCGACGTGTTCGCCGTCGAGGTGACCAACGAGAAGAGCCCTATCCCCCGCGAGAACAAGCTCGTGAACGTCTTCGTCCTCTCGATCCACGGGAACGAGAAGGGTGGGCGCGAAGGGGGACTGCGCGTCATCGAAGACCTCGCAACGGGAAAAGGCATCGCCGTCGAGGACCCGGCGCTCGTGAAGATGCTCGACTACCAACTCGACGTCTTCGTGTTCGGCAACCCCGACGGTTGGCGCCACGAGGAGGCCGATTACCGGGCGGATTGCCCTGCGTACTTCCCCATCCCGGTCGATCTCCCCAACGGAGACTGCGTCGAGGGAATGAATTTCGTCCGCGTGAACGGCAACGGCGTGGACCTGAACCGGCAATCGCCCACGTCGGGCTACATGTTCGAAGACTACAAGCCGCTGGGAGAGCCTGAGCCGCAGGCCTACCTTCCGTACCTCAAGGCGTTCCCGCGCGTGAATTTCGCGGTCGACATCCACGGGATGCTCACCGACGACCATTTCCTCCTCATTCTCTTGAAAGACGGCGAGAGGACGCCCCATGAGATGTTCGTGAACACGAAGCTCGCGCAGGCGACGAAGACGCGTCTCAACACGGACCCCACTTTCAAGGAGTGGACCGCGGTGCCAGACGACGCAGCACCGGAGGGGCTTCCCCGACCCGAGGCGCCCGTCGTCGGGCCCGTCTCGGCCGGCGCGGTCTGGGGCGGTGAATTCAGCCAATGGGCCGCGACCTACGACGGCATCGGTTACTCTGCGTCCGCGACGCTCGGCGCGTTCATCCTTCAGGACGTCGGGCTCAATGCGCCTGGTTTCCTCGTCGAGATGGCTTACAACCACATCATCGCAGACAACTATTACCCGGGCGCCGGCGCGAAGCTAAACGAGTACCACGTGCGGGCCGTGCGCGACATCGTCTGGACGTTCATGGACGAGGCCTCGAAGAAGGTCGTCTTGTCCGTCGACACGAAGGGCCAGCGTGTGGCATGGCTTGAGAGCCCGTACCTCGCGACGAGCGCCGACGATGACAAGGCCAAGTACGCGGGATGGCACAGGGAGAACGCGGCTGACGACGCCTTCGACATCGACCACCGCGACTTCGAGGCCCGGCCCGCAGACTACTTCGAGGACCTCGCTCCCTTCCTCAAGGACGGCGACAGACCAGCCGTCTTCGAGCCCCTACGGAACGCCCGCGAACTCGGCGAGAGGCTTCCCGACTTCGACTCGCTCGTCATATCCGGGTCCGCCAAGACCCAGGTGGAATCCTCGCCGGAAGCGCTCGCCGCCGTGAAGGCCTTCGTGCAAAAGGGTGGAAAACTGATCCTCACCGATGCCGCAATCGATCTCTTGGTCGATCTCGGCGTTCTTCCCGAGGGAAGCATCCTCCCCGAAGTGGGCTACGCCGGTTATACCAACATCGTGGAGAGGCAGCACCCGCTCGTCTCCAACCTACCGGGGTTCCCGAAACAGACGTATGATGCGAATCCCCTCGGTTTCGCGCCGGGCACCTCGCCCATCTGGACGATCGACCCGAACGCGACGGCGAAGGCGGGGATAACCGTCATCGGCACAAGCGAGAAGGGGACGAACCTTGGGACCGTGAAGCTCGGCGCAGGCGAGATCGATTTCATCGGAGCGCTTCTCCCTGACCCCACGGAGGACAATTATCACCCGTACGGGCTCGACAGTTACGCCGTGACGAGCGCGGGAAACCAGATCCTCTTCAACATGCTGGGCTACGAGTACATCTTCGAGGAGCCCCCGGTCGTCGCCGAGGACCTTGGTCGCACGATAGACGTGGCTGGAGAAGCGGGCCTCTCCCCCGAAGGAGGGGAGTCGCCCACGCGTGTTCCCGGTTTCGAAGCGGTCGCCGTGATCGGTGCGCTTCTTGGCGGTATCCTCATCCGGCGGAGGCGATAGGCGATGGCGCGGCGCGGCCGATTGGCGGGTGTCGCGCTCTTTGTTTCCCTGGGCCTTCTCGCCCCGCTCGTCGGCGCACAGGCGCCGGAGCCACCGTCCGTCTCGAGCGACCTCGGGGCGGCGAAGGTCTATCCCATCTATCCTTACCTCACGGCCGAGATGCAATCGCTCGCCGCCGATCACAAGGACATAGCGCGGCTCCATTCCGCCGGACAATCGGGAAAAGGCATGGAACTCTGGTACATGGAGGTCGCCGATTTCGAGGCGGCAAGTCGAGTCCCCATCCATGAACGCGAAGTCCTCTACATCGACGGAGGCACGCACGCCAACGAGTACATCGGCGTCATCTTCGTGATGCAGTGGCTTCGCACGCTTCTTGCCGGTTACGGTTCGAACGCGACGGCCACCTGGGTAGTCGAGAACCGCCACACGATAATCCTCCCGCTCGTCAACCCCGAGGGCTCGATGAACGGCGTTGGCCGCCTAAACGACAACCGCGTCAACATCAACCGCAATTACCCGATAGGATGGGGCGATGTGGTCGAGGATCCGGCCCTGAACTACGGCGGGCCGTATCCGGCGAGCGAGCCGGAGACGCGCGCCGTCATCGGTGTCTGGGAGCGCTTCGACCCCGATTTCATCCTCAGCATCCACTGCTGCGGCAACCTCTGGCTCTACCCGTACGGCATCGAGGGCCGAGAACCCCATCCGGACGACAAGGCGGTCTTCGAGAAGATTTGCAACGACGTCTTGTACGACGTGCGCAAAGACTGCGGCCCCACGTGGTCCACCATCTATCCGGCAAGCGGCATCACGAGCGACTCGGGTTACGCACTGGTTGGCGCGAACTCCTGGAGTTACGAGATGAAGTCCACGACGTTCGACGGGGAGCCGTCCGAGGTTCCGCAGGGCGTTTGGGGTCCGCCCGCATACACCGCTCCGATCGAAGAACTCCAGAAGGAGAGTTGGCGCGCGGTGGAGCATGCGTTCCTCAACGTCCACCTCTACGGAGGCCACGCGGAGGCGTCGATCGTCTCGGTCGCCACCGACGCGGTGACGCTTGAGGTGAGGAACACGGGCTTTGGAAACCTAACGAACGCGAAGATCACGGTGGGGGACGCCCTGGGGAATCTCCGCTCGAACCTCATCCCACGCCTTGGGGCCGGTGAGAGCGCGACGATAGTCGTGGCCGGTGCCTTCCGCGCGGGCGCGTTCCCGGTCACCCTCTCCTACCAGAAGCGCCCAATCGACACGAAGATGGGCGCCTCGAAGCTACAGCTCGGCGTGACGGGCGGTGGAGACGCCCTCGTCGGAGTGCTCGATCACGGATCGCCGATCGCTGTCACCGGCGCGGCGGCCCTGGAGATCGGCTCCCAAACGCCGTCGAGGGTGCCGGGGTTCGAGGCGTGGATAGTGGTCGGGGCGTTGGCGGCGGTCTCGTTTTCACGCCGGAAGCGCTGATACCAGGTCGGGCGCATGTGAGCGCCCTTCTCTTCACTTGAGGAAGAACTTCCTTGCGTCTCCTTCTCCCACTTGCACGATTACGCCCTTCTTCAAAAGCGACTCCAGTATGAACGCGATGATGTTTCGCGTCATGTGTGTGGGTTTGCGGAGCTCGTCGACCGTTTTCGCCGCCGCCTCGCTCGTGGCACCCAGCTTCTTCATCGTGTCGAAGACCTGCGTTTCGACGTCGGAAAGGTCGGCCTCGCTTCCTCCGGTCCCCGGGCCCATCACTACCTCATCCCCTTCCTGGCCTTCACTTCATGCGGGGTCGGGAACTTGATGCCCTTCGCGTTCGACCTTGCGACGATGTCCTTGAGTTTTGGAGGCGTAAGATGGAGAGCGGGTGCCACGTCGGCGATGTACTCTTTGCCTTGGCGTTCGCGCTCGATCTCTTTTTGCGGGTTCGATGATTCGAACATTATCGCCTCCGTTGGGCATACCTTGACGCACGCCGGGTCGCCGCCGCAGAGGTTGCACTTCACGACCTCCCTGTCCTCGAACGCGATCGCGTCGTACGCGCACTTCACCACGCAGAGGCCGCACCCGATGCAGTCGTCCTTGTGGAGCTCGACGTATCCTTTCTCCTTGTCCCAGAAAAGCGCATCCGTCGGGCAGACCTTCATACAGGTCTTGTCCTCGCATTGGATGCAATAGTTCGGGAACTCCCACGCGCCGTCCTTCTTGACGATCCGGATGGCGGTCTTCGTCTTCGAGAGTATGCCGAACTTGTTGAGAGAGCACGCGTAACTGCAAAGGTGGCAGCCGACGCACTTGTCGGGATAGACGAAGAGCTGTTTCGGCGAGTCTCCGATCTCGATGGCGAAATTCTCCATCGACTTGAGGGTCACAAGGGCGGTGAACCGCTCAGCGACTAATAAAGTGTGGGCAGTCGATCGGGCGGGCTCCCTGGTGCGGCCCCTTCCTCATCCGAAATGTCGGCTCCCCGCGTGGCCATCCGTTCAAGATGCCGGACGGTACGAGACAACGATGTCGTCGACCCATGCTTGGACCGCGCTCTCCATCGTGCCGCTCCACCCGTCCGACGTTACGCCGAGTTTCCCGAGTTGGAAGCCGTCGCCTGGTTGCGCACCGGTCGTGTACGATGCGGAAAGAAGCTCTTCGCCGGCCGCGGAGAGGATCCGCATCGTCAGGAGGCGCGTCACGTTGTCGTAATCGAACGCGAACCGGTACTCGGTGTCCGCCTCGCCGACGAACTTCGCGTTGAGCCGCAGAGTGCCACTCGAGTCCCGGTACTTGAGGTAGTATTCCGGTTTCTGTCCAAGGTTCCAGTCGCGGCTCTGGTAGTGGACGGCGAGGGAGTTCCTGCCGTTCACGGCATCGGCGAGGCCCGACTCCCCGATGAAAAGCGGCACCGCGCCCTGCCAATTCCCCTGGCTGCTCGTGGCCCAGCGCGCGGAGACGTTGAAGCTTCCAGAAGATTGGTTCCATGTGCCGTTCAAAGGGTGCACGAACCGCTCGTCGCTTGGGTCCTGGCGGTCGCTTTTGAGGCCGATCCGGCCGCCTAGGATCTCCCACCCGACGTCGCTCCAAAGGCCGTTGTTCTCCCTCACGAAACCCTCGCTGGAATCGCCGAAGGAATACGACTCCGTGGTGGCGGGACCGGATCCGTTCCCCGTCCCGTTGCCGCCCGTGCTGTTGCCTTGCGTGCCGTTGCCTTGTGTGCCGTTCCCGCCGGTGCCGTTTCCCGTCTCGTTCGACGGCGGCTCGGCGAGGATCGTTCCCACGGGGGGCGGGCGCACGAGACCGTTCTGCTCGAAATAGTTCTCGCGGATGTCGAGCGTCACGTTGTAAGCGCCCGCGCCGGAGGAGCGCATCACTCGCAGCATGTAGCTGTCGCTTGAGGCGATGAGAAGCGTCGCGGGCGCTAGCACCCAGCATCCCGCGGAGAAGCTTTCGCCCGTTATCGTGGCGGCGCCGACGCCCGCGTGGACCTGGTAAAGGAGCGGGTCGAGAGAGAGTCCTGGCGTCGGACAGACGGAGACCGAGAACCAGTCGCCGTACGCTACGCTGTTTATGAAATAGTAATCCAACGTGTCGGACGCGTTGACGCTTCCCCAACATGCGGGACCCTCCTCGAGCGCGGGTCTTTGGCCGCTCAAGTGGCGGCCTGCTTGCCATGGATTCGAGTTCGGAGCCTCGCCTGCCCCGCAATCGTCCGTCCGGAAGACGGTCACGTTTCGCGTAAGCTCCCCAAGGGCGGCGCCGTCTCGCGTGACGCCGGTGGCCTTGATCGAATAGTTTCCGGCGGCCGTGTAGGCGTGGGTGGGCGATAGCGGGCTCCCCGACGGTGAATAACCGGCCGCGGGGACGCGTTGCACGACGCCGTCGCCCCAGTCGACGCTCAGGTTGACGTCCTCGTAATCGAGGTCGACCGCTGTGAAGGTGACGGGCATCGCCGCCGGGACAGGCCAGAAGGCGGGGAAGGAACCGGTGATGACGCCCGTGGGGGCGGGGGCGTTGGTCGCGTTCACGCTTACGTTGTAGATGAAATCGCCCGATGCGTTGGTCGGCGCAACGCGGATCGTCCACGTGCCGGCGCTCGAAGCGTAATCGTGCGCGACGTTCGATATGACGGCTGGATGCGATCCGTCGGGCGCCGTCACTTCGAAGGTGGCGTTCGTCAAGTTGAATCGCAGGTGAGTCCCCGAGGGCGCGGCGTACAGGAGAAGGTCCTCCGTGTCCTCGTGGCCGACGTAGCCCTTGCAAGATGTCGTGAAGCTGCGGCCCTCGGCGGGCGCGTCCCCCGGTCCTTGGCAATCCGGAAGCGCCACCACGTCGACGGTGCGGAGGCTCCCCGTTAGCGTCCGTCCGAGGCGCGACGTCCCGTTCGCGGTGATGCTATACGTCCCGGTCCCCGAGTAGGTGTGGTTACGCGTGTAGTTCGTCGCCCACCCCGCCCTGAACGCCGTCGGCGCCGTTCCATCGCCCCAATCGATCGTGACATCGACGTCTTCCGTGTCGAGGTCGTCGGTCCGGACAACGTACGAGACGCTCTGCCCTCTTGTCGCGGACGAGGGCCCGACGAGCGACACCGCGCCCGTCGGCTTCACGGCCACGATCGAGCCCATCGTGATCGTGTAATCGCGCGAATACCCGCCCGCGGGGTCGACGTTGATGATGTACATGCCGCCGCTTTGTGAATAATCGCGGAATACGCCGGCTAGAGGCGACCGGGTCACGTCCTCGGGGGACGTGATGTTGAAGCCCACGCCCGAAGAGACGCTAGCGGTGACGCGCGTTCCCGGGGCGGTCTCGAAAAGGAGCTTGTCGGCGAGGTCGCCTTGGGTGCCGAGCCAGGCGTTACAGGTCCCCGTGAAGGCCTGGCCGTCCGCGGGGGCATCGCCAAGGCCGTCGTAGCAATCGCCACGGTAGGACGATACCCATGTGTTACCTGGCGATGACAGCGCCGGCACATCGTGGGAGTCGAAGGCGTTGATCCTCAAGGACCAGGAACCCCAGTATGAGTGGCCGCTCGGCGTCGTCTGGAAGTGGAACGTCGTCCCCGATGGGCCCTGTTGCGGTGTGGGCATGAGTTGGTACCCGTACGGGAAGTTGTAGTCTCCGTCGTCGCCGAACAAGACGTAGGGCCTCACCGTGTCGTTGTCGGCGTCCGTGACGGTCACGTCGAAGGATATCGGGTCACCGTCCTGGACGAACGTCGTCAGGTTCGAAAGCGCGAGCACCGGACGGGCGTTCGCGGTGACGCTCGCCTTCACCCAATAATCGAACGGGGCGGTCGACTGGGTGTCCCACCACTCGGATGGGTAGGTGTAGCAGCTTCCGTCCCAACAGAACGTCTCGTACGCCTTGACGTCAGGTTGGCTGGGCGTCACATCGATTTTCAAGGGGCCCGCGCCCGTCATCTGGAAAGTCGTGTCGAGCACACTCGGTCCAGAGGGGCGAAGACCGAAGTCGGGGCCGGGGTTCGTGCTCATCGAATAACTGTGCCCCTGGATTGAGGCCTCGAGGCGCACGATGTCCGCATCGTCGGCGGCGATCTGGTAACCGTCTTTCCCATCACCTAGGCCCCGGGTCCAGCCGTCGACGAAATGGGACGTGCAGGTCACGCCCGACGTAAGAGTCGCACGTGAGGTCGTCGAGGAGTCCGTCGAAGTCCCGCAATCCCCGCCCGTCGGCGCGGGACCGCGTGTGACTGTCAACGTGTACCTCAAAGGCCCGGGCGCCGAGACGAGTTCGATGCGGTCGATCTCGGTGGCCCCGTCGTCGTCGTAATCGAAGAACGGGACGAGCTTGTTGGTCAAGACGACCGTGCCCGAGCCTTCCTTGCGCTGGACCTCGGTGAAGTCGACCGTCCTCACGACCCTCACCGTGCCGGGATCGTGAAGGGCGATCGTGAAGTTGAGGGGCCAATCTCGCCATACGCTCCACGAGTACGTGTCGAGTGTGTCGCCGTCCGGGTGGAGCCAGCCTACGCAAGAGACGCTAGCGTTTCCAAGCCCCGTGAACGGCAATGCGCGGGCAATGCTGCCCACGTCGCCGGAGCCGTTGCAGTCCCAGTAAGGGAACGGTCCGATCGGGCGGATGCCCGTCACGTTCAGTTCGTATTTCCCCACTTCCCCCGAGATGTGGATGGAGTAGTCTCCGGCCGGAAGCGACGGCGACTCGAGGTAGAACGTCCCCTTGTCGTTGTTCGTGACCTGGGCCTTGATCACACGCGTGGCGTTTCGTAGGACAAGCGAGGTGTTGAGGCCGTACTCGCGCTGGCTCAGAGCGAAAATGGGGCCTCCGGGGGAATGGAACTGGTAGTCGTCCGCGTCCGCGGGGTTGGAGCTTCCGACCTCGTGGATCACGCCGGGGCAAACGAAGGGGTAGGACACGTTCAACGGCTCATCGTCGCCCGTATGCACACCCGAAAACTCGCCGACGTCGCGCCCCGTGTAGCAGTCGAACTCGTCGAACGGGCTTCGCGCGATCGCGAGGTCGAAACGGCCCGCTTCTCCATTCGGCGAATGCTCGCCGACGCCGATGATCGCAAGGGTGTGGATACCCGCCGAGGGGGCCGCCGCGAAGGCGACCTTGCCCCCGTCCTGCCCCGGAGCCTCGAAGTGCTCGACGAGGCTCCCGTTCGGCGAGTAGAAATCGATGTCGACGTCCGTGATGTCGCTCGGGTCCCACGTGAGCGTGAAGTCGAGGCGGTCGCCGCGGTCGAGGTCCAACTTGAACGCGTCGACGTCGTCGCGTGCCGTCATCGTGATGTCGCACGAAAGCGTCGCGCCGTTCGCGACCGTGATGAGCGTCGCGTTGGAGCGAAGGTTCGGGCCGTCGACACCGGTGCCACAGTCGTCTTGCGTCGCGGGATCGAAGGCGTACACATCCACTTCGTAATCGCGCGACCCTTCGATGACCGCGGTCCAGTCGCCGCCCGAATCGGCGGTGAACTCGAAGCCGGAGAAACCCTGCTCCGCGACGTAGAACGCGTCCATCCGCTCGGTGGCGGTCGGGTCGAAAAGGCGCACCGAGGTCGCGCCCGATGACGCCCTCGCAACGATCTTGTCGCCTGCATCCACGCCTATGGTGTACGAATCCGAGGTCTCGTTCCCACGGATGAAACCGAAGCAGGTCGTGTCCGCTAACGTTACCCCCGTCCCGTCGCCGTCGAACCCCTCGCCCGGGCACCAGCGGTGCGCGTTGAACGCATCCGGGAACCATTCGTGGCGCATCTGGTAGTCGAAGAAGGTGCCGCTCACGTGGTCCACCTCGACCACCACCCGCGCGGCCCTTTGCGCCCGGAACCCGATGTCGCCGGTTATCCCAAAGATCAGCGGCCTTGTGACGAGAAGCGTGCCGTTCCAGTCCCAAAGGCGCATGACATACGAACCGTCCGCGCCGCCCGCAACGATGAGTTTCGGGTTGATCCACTCGAACGGCAGCATATCGATGCGGTAGAAGTCGCGCGCATCCCAAGTGTCGGTACGGCCTGTGCAGGTGCTCGAGCCGAAGGCAAGCGCGATGGGCGCCGAGCTACGAAGGAAGCTTCCCGCGTCGACACCGCCCGTGAGGCAATCCGTCTGTACCGGGTCGTTCACCGCGACATCCAAGGAATACGCGCCGGAGCCGCGAATGATCACCACTTGGTCGCCCGTCTCGCCCGCCACCGCCTCGACGCCCATCCCACCGTGCACGTCCAACGCGTCGGTCGCGTCCATCTCGGCGCCTGACGGGGAAAGGAGCGTCACGTTCGAAACACCAGTCGCACGCACCGTAACGCGCTCTCCCGCGGTCGCGCTGAATTTGTACGCGTCCGCGTCGTCGATCGGATCCATCTCGCCGCCGCACGTCGTCGGCGTCGAGATGAGCGCGGCTGTGGAGGCGTCGGGCCCGGCATCGACGCCGCCGGCACAAGCATCATCAGCGGCCGACGCAGGAAAAGGAAGCGAAGAGGCGAGGAGGAACAAGACTAGAAGGAGGGCGTCCGCCCGCCTTCCCAAGACTCCCGCTTGATGCCGTCCCGTCGCCCGCTTCATCCTGCCTGCCTCTAATACCCTTGAGTGGAGGGATTAGGGGGGTAGTGTAAGGCGTTTTCGGGAGGTCAACTGGGAGGTTGCATGTGACGACCAACATGGATGCTTGGTCGATGCCTTGGTTTGCGCGAGACTCTATGCGGGCATCAAGCGAGGAGGATTCGCGATCACGGATTCGAGTTGGCGCTGGCGCTCTGGGCTAAGCATCCCATCCCGTGTCCACCCTCGTATCTCGTAGTATTCGTTCAACATCTTCTCGAACCCCGCCCTTTCGATCCGATGCCCCTTCGCGAGCCTCGAAGGCATCGGCTCGTCGAAGTAACGCTTGGGGAGCGTGTCGTCCTTCCGCGTCACGCCTTCGCGCACGTTGAAGAGCCGTTCCATGTCGATGACGTTCCTTCCCACTTGGATCGTCTCCTCGCGTGTGAGCTTGATGCCGGTCGTGTGTTCGGTGAGTTCGCGGACGATCTCGAAGTCGACAAGATGCGGGCTGTTGAAGCCGTGGGTCACGAATTTGCAGATGCCTGCGCTGTCGACGACGGCGAACATGTCGTCGCTGAAGGCGACCGTCTGCGCCTTGCCCTCGTAGATGGTGGGGTCGCGCGTGACGCCTTTGCCGTAGATCTTCTCCTTGGTCTCGATTGGGAGGTTCATGAAGATCTCCAAGGTCGGTCGGTTGCGAAGATGGTCCGCGCCACGCGATGCGACCGCGAGGCCGAGCCCGAACGCTTTGAGGTAGCGCACGTCGTGCGGGTCGCTTTGAGGAAGGCCCTTCACCGCGATGAGGTAATCAGCGGCCATCGGCGGGACCAGGCCCATCGGAAGGGCGCGAGTCGATTCCGCCATCACGTTTCCCCAGCCTTCGCGGCGGGTGATCTTGCCGATCCATCGCTTGACCCCTTCGTAGTCCTCGTCGGCCCAAAGCAGGGGTTCGCCCGTCTGCTCTTTCGTGATGATTCCCCGCTGGTAGAGTTCCATGTGCCATGCGAGTATGGTCCCAAGGCTCGACGTGTCGAACCCGACATCGTTTGAGATATTGTTGAGTTCGATGAGTTGCTCGGTTTTCAACACACCGATGTTCGCGCCCATGATGCCGGTCGTCGAATACTCCGGCCCTTCGCCGCCGAGCGTGTTCCTGTGCGTGCAGTGCACGAAACAACTGGAACATGAGACCATCTTCTCGACCTGGCCTTCGATGTGCTCGCTGTCGAGTTCGTCGACCCATGAGTTGAGCTGGCTGTTCTTCGTACGGATCGCGCCTATTGCGTTCGACGTGTCGTAGAGGAACGCGGTGCCGACGGTGCCCAAGACCTTCGCGACCTTCGATGAGCCGACGTAATGATGGATCTCGGTTCCGCGGACCAGAAGTGTCGCAGGGTCGGCGACGGGGAGGGCTTCGGTTCCGGTCGCCACGATCGCCTTCAGGTTCTTCGATCCCATGACCGCGCCCATACCGGTGCGGGCGCTTCGCTTGTATCCCGAGCGAACGGCCGCGAACCGGACGAGTTTCTCGCCTCCGACGCCGATCACGACCATCTCGACACGGGTGTCGCCGAAGTCCTTGCGGATCATCTCCTGGACTTCCAGCGTTTCGTGGCCCCAATAGGGGGTCCCGTCACGGAACTCCACTTTTCCGTCTTTGATGTACAGGTACGTGGGCCTCTCGGCTTTTCCCTTGACAATCAGATGGTCGAACCCGGCACTACGCATCTCGGCCCCGAAGAAGCCGCCGATGTTGCCATCGCCGAGGATGAACGTCTCCGGGGACTTTCCCGTCACGTTCATGCGCGAAGACGACGGCGCCATCGTGCCTGTGAGAAGCCCCGCCCCGAAGATGACGAGGTTCTCGGGAGAGAAAGGCTCGACGCCGCGGAGGAGGTACTTGTTGAGATAATAGACGTTCAACCCCCGGCCGCCGAGGAACATCCGCCGCAATGAATCCGGGATCTCCTCGACGTGGACCGTCTTTTTCGTGAGGTCGACGATGGCGAGGTCACGCGGGTAGCTCATCCTTGGAAGATAGGGTGGCAAAGTGGTTAAAAGGCTTTGGAGGTATCGTGGGCCGTGGTCGATTTCCGCCTGAACGAACAGCATCTTGCGATCCAACGGATGGTCCGGGACTTCGCCGAAAAAGAGATCAGGCCGGTCGCAAAACGCATCGACAAGACGCGCGAGTTCCCGTGGGCGACCGTAAGACGCGCCGGCGAGCTTGGCCTCATGGGGGTCGCGATCCCGGGCGAATGGGGTGGGGCGGGAGCGGACACGATATCGTACGCGATCACGGCGGAGGAGATGACGCGCGTATGCGCGACCCACGCGACCATCCTCGGCGCGAACAACAGCCTCACGTGCGGGCCCATCCACGCCTTCGGCACCGACGACCAGAAGGAGAGGTACCTGAAACCGCTGGCTTCGGGGAGACACTTGGGCGCCTATTCGCTCTCGGAGCCCGGTTCGGGTTCCGATGCGGCGAGCCTCACCACCACGGCTCGACAGGACGGTGGCTCCTACGTGTTGAACGGCACGAAGAGTTGGGTGACGCTCGGCCCCGTGGCGGACACGATCATAGTCTTTGCGACGCTTGATCCGAGACTGGGCGCCAAGGGCATCTGCGCTTTCATCGTGGAAAAGGGGTTTGACGGCCTCAAAGCCGGCGAGCCCGAGCACAAGATGGGGTTGCGGGCGAGCCCGACGTCGAACCTGTTCTTCGAGGACTGTCGCGTGCCGAAGGAGAACCTCCTGGGCCGCGAAGGGGAAGGTTTCAAGATCGCCCTCGCCACCCTCGACAGCGGCCGGGTCCTCGCGGCCGCGGGCGCGATCGGAATCGCCCGGGCGGCGCTCGAAGACTCGGTCGCCTACGCTAAGGAACGCAGGCAGTTCGGGCGCCCGATCGGCGATTTCCAGGCGATCCAATGGATGCTGGCGGATATGGCCATGAACATCGAGACCGCCCGGATCATGTGCCACAGGGCCGCGTGGCTCAAGGACCAAAAAGTGCGCTTCACGAAGGAGGCTTCCATCGCGAAACTGTTCGCGACGGAGATGGCCACGCAAGCGTGCCTCAAGGCCGTACAGATCCACGGCGGGATGGGCTACACGACGGAGGCGAACGTCGAGCGTTACCTTCGCGACGTGAAGGTCTGGGAGATATTCGAAGGGACGAGCGAGATCCAGAGGATGGTAATAGCAAGGCAATTGGGGCTCCCGCAGGAAGCGTAAGTGAGCTTCCCCGTCTGAAAGCCTCTTTTCCGCAAAGCGCGTCCGCGCGAACCTTGATTCGCGACGTCGTATGAAATTGTCCAAGTGACGGACGACTCATATTGAATCGCCACAAAAGGTTTTGAAGCCGCGACAACTTCCGATGTTGGTCTGACCGCATTCGCGGCCAGATCTCGGATAGGCACCCAATCTCCAGCAACAGGTACGGCAACACCTTTCGACTGGGTGCCATCTTTTTCTGCGGTAGGGGCACCTTTGGGACGCGCAAGAAAGCTGGACCAAAAACGCGGCCCCCTTGGGGCCGCGGGCCCGCCTTCGCGCCTTTGGACCTATTGGGGCCAGCGCTCGGCGCGCCTTGCATCCTAGCGGGTTAGTACGTACTTATACGTATATGGAAAACTCGTGGTCCGCTGTTTTCCGGGAAGAAATGGGGCCCGGGTCGGCCCTAAAACGCAACAGGTCGGCAACACTTCGTTGGAGGCGAAGCGATCGAGGGGGAGGCAAGGCCCGACTCGACAAGAGATATTCAACGCCTCACACCTTAAGGTTTGTGGCAAATATCGCAACTTAGGTTGAGATTTAGTCGAATGGTCGGCGATCCAACTAGTGTTTAGCGAGAGAACTCATGTAGAACCGGTCGGGCGATGCAACCCCAAAGTAACCCGCGCCGGTTACATTCGAATAGAAACTCACCAAACTCCTTTTTATCCCCTAAGCGTAACTGGTATTGCCGGCCCCGGTGACTGCGGTCACCTTGGTCGCGCGGACTTCGGTCCGCTTCGACGGACGGCAACCCGTCGGAAAGAGTTATCACGGGGGGAACCCGCGACTCTCCAGCAACAGGTACGGCAACACCTAACAATCGTTTCGGGTTCCCCCCAACCTTTTTCCCGCCTAGCGGCGGCAAAAAACTTGACCAAAAATGGGTCTCGGTCGTGAAACACGCCGGCCCCCCCTGCCGATCCGCAGTTTTCCACGCTGAGGCGCCCCGTGCCGAAGGGGCGTACAAGGCGCCTTTATGAACCCCCAACCGTGGCACAGCGGATTCGAATAGAAAGTTCCCAAACTTCTTTTAATACTCCGCGAGAACCCATGATAGCGGGTCGGGAGCGGCGAAAGCCGCGACCAAGGGGACGCGAGTCCCCGACGGCAACCCCGCAAATGAGACTCGGTCGGCAACACCGCTTCTCACGAAGGCACGCAAAACAAACGGACACCCGAACTCTCCAGCAAAGACGGTCGGCAACACCTCTTCGCTTTTTTCTGGGTGTCCAAAACTTCTGGGCGAGGGGCACTTCTCCTTCGGCCAATCACGCGCGACGGTCAGCGTTTTCTCTGCCACGTTCCGGCACCCATCGGACTTTTCGAAGGGTGACGTTGCCCTGGTAGACTTCAAAATAGACGTAGTCGCCGACCGCAGCGTCCAACAATGACATGATCTCGGAGGGGAGCGCCACGCGATTCTGTCGATCGATGAGACGGGGCTTCGGTTGCGTGGCGGTCTTTCGCGACACAAGCTGGCGGCACCACCCCCGGCGCTTTGTTTTTATTTGTGGAAAGTTATTTACCACAATTCCACATTGTGGGGTTGGGTTTGGAATCGGAGGTGGGCCGGCAGGCTGGCGTCCTTTCCTGGCAACGCCACCTATTCCAATCCAGGAAGCGAAAACATGAGACACGGTTGGAAATCGGTAACGGCGTTGGCAGTGATCGTGAGCATGAGCGGAACCGGCCTGGCGGGCGTATCGGGTGCGGTCCAGAAGCTTTCGCCCGAAATGCCGGAAGGGCCCATCGAAGTTCCTGAACTCGTCGTCACCATGGGAACGAACTGCGTCCTCACTGAATGCGTGACGCTAAGCAAGAGTCACTGGGGATCATTCTGGAATTCGTGCCCTGGCTACCCCCAACTTGGTACGTGTTGGTCGCCAATAAATATCGCCGGATACGGGTTTCACAAAGGAGCGGTCGCCGGCATGGGAGAGGTGAGGAACGGTTGGGGCGCAGTGAACACTTGCACGTTCACCTCCGTATGGGGCTGCAATACCATGGCTAAGACCACATTGCCAGTGGTCGACGCAGGCGTTTGTTGGTTCGTGAGCGGCGCTACATATGGTCTAGTCATCGTTGCCGGCACGCCGGTTCAGGATTGCAGCTAGTGTTCTCGAGGGGCGGGGATAAACCCCGCCCAATCCCTATTATGTGACAAGAAACGCTATCAGACGCAAGTGCCACCTTTCATGAGAAGGAGATGGTCGCGATCCATAGAATCAAGGGCACGAAACAAAATCGTCCCTATCGTGCCCTCACATCAAGCGTCTCCGCCGCAGTCTGCGTGGTTCTGCTTCTGGGCATCGCCGGATGCATAGTTCCTTTCTCGGAACAGTCCCAGGCGCTCGATCCGCAGCCGGCTAAAGGATGGGAGTGGAAGGAACTCGATACCGGGGCCAGGGCTTCGTACAAAGTGATGGAACAAGGAAGGAGAACCGGTTCGATGAACGTGAGCATTGAACCACCGACCACCATTCATCCTCCTGACGGAGCCCCCCTTGAGGCGGTGCCGATCGTCTTCCAACATTTTGGAAACGGAACATCCTCCACCGCCGTTGTCTATGTCTCGCGAACGTCAGGGAAACTGCAAGCGTTCCTAAAACCATGTTCAGTAATGCAAACGGTCGACGGCTTGGAATGTTTCCCGCTCCGAAATCTACTCTTCGCAGGACGCGACTCTCCACCGCCGTACATGATTGGAGCGCTTGACGCCTTCGAATCCCCGCCCTCCGAAATTAAAGTTCAGGTTTTCGAGAATGGAAAACCCCGGGATCAACGGGTTCAGTTAGCGGAGGTCACTGGCCAATCCGGCTCGGGTGCATGCTGGCGCCTATCGCCATCTCAAGGATGGATTAGCGAAGATCGCTTCGGCATATTGTTCTCCGTTCCGTCCCTCGTTGATTTCTGCCCGCCAACGCCTTTTCCCCGCCGAATAGAGCACCCGATCGCGGGCCTCTTGTATGACTTGGAAGCCTTCGAACCCGGTACAGGTTCTAAGGCGTACGCATGGAGCGGTGGCCAGGTAGTCGAAGGTCGCGTGGATGGCGAATATGATAGTGTGGGCGTTCTTCCGCCGACAGGTCAGCGCTCAATCGGAAACATAACGATTGAAGAGGCGTACGATTACGCGCGTGGGAACGACCAGGCGTTTGCGGCCTTTCTCGATAGCCACCCAAAGGCACGCCTTCGTGGGTCATTGGGTAATCCGCCGGGGGGTGGTGCGGTCCTGCCAGCGCCTGCACCTATAGGGAACCAAACTCTGGAACAGGGGTTTCAAATAGGAATCGATTTTTCGGAGCCCGGAGCAAGAGAGTTCTATCACATCCAGGTGCAAAAGACCCGCAATGCTGCGAAAATGGACGTCCTCAGCGTGACGGAGTCACAAGCGAGGATGGGCGCCGTGCCGGCGCCCCGCGATTTGACCTCCTCGCACCGGACCATCGCGAACAGTTTCGAGGCCGCCGCGAACATCATTGGAACCGAATTCCAATGGCTTACGGTCCGGAGCTCCGTTGCCGTTCGTGGACAGGAAGGTAGCGAATTGCCCCTCGACGACCGCTATCATTATGAATTTTTTTTCCAGGGCTTCTCTTCCACCGGGGACGCAGCGGCCGGCATACAATTTCCCGCGAGCGTGATCGTGGATTCGCGCACAGGTGCCATCGTGCGAGTGATTGGCCCGGTTTCCAGCATCGAAAAGATGGTGCCGGTGTTTTAGCGCGAGTGATCCGGGTGCGAATCGCGCGTCGGAGAAACGGGATGGTAGTATCTTTCCGAACGGACACCCGAACTCTCCAGCAAAGACGGTCGGCAACACCTCTTCGCTTTTTTCTGGGTGTCCAAAACTTCTCCTCGAGCCTCGGCTCACGCTCGGCGCAGGGTCCGCGAGGCCGCGAGGGGCCCAAGAAGAAGTAGCGGTTCAAACCCGGGAGTCGGATTCGTTTGCGACGTCTCGTTCTTCCTTAAGTCGGGCAGTTCTTCCGTCAAGTCCATGCTCCCCGGAACCGGATCCACGCGATACCTAAGTTCCAGTTTTCCGGTGACCTTCCCGAATCCCTCCGGTCCCCCGCCCGCCGAGCCGCAACCCTCCGGCATCCCGCCGCCATAAGAGCCGGTTACGGTGAGGGTGCGCTCAAGGCTGACATTGACCGGTGGTTCGAGCACCTTCAACTTGAACCCCTTCTCAGCGTAGTACGGGGTGCCTCCGGCGATCTCGGGCCCGACGAAGGCCGGTTGAGCGGGTATCGGCAGGTCGACGAAGGTCGGGTCGGTAGTGACGTTCTCCCCATCGAGCAGGTTCGGCGTGGCGGCCGTGAGATTGATCCTCATCGACGAGGCGCTCGGGATGCATCCGAACTGAGATGCCGTGACGTTCACTTTGAGAGATTGCGTGACCATGGACTCTGCGCGCATGTCGAAGAACTTCTCGCTCGTGCCGGAGCTCCCGTCGGATTTCAGGATCTCGACCGCGTCGATGCGGATGGTCATCTGCTGCGCCGCGGCGGTGCCCGACAGGAGCAGGATAACGTCAGTGGCGGCGAGGATGCCGGCCGTCACGAGCCGTAATCCGCTGCGCCTCATTTAGCACCACCTCCTCCATGGGCGCCCGCCCCCCACTCTTAAATAGAGGAAGCCTATTACTCGCCTACCCGGCCGAGGCGCGGTTAAAGTGTCTTTCGGGGCGGGCATTCAATTCACAAGGACGTGAACTCATGGCAAAGGGCCTATACTCGGGTCGTAAACTCAAGACGGACAGGGCGAGCCTCCAGTGGAGCGACAGGTACTACAAGCGCCGCACGCTCCGTCTCAAGCAGAAGTCTGACCCGCTAGGTGGCATCCCCCAGGCCCGCGGCATCGTCATCGAAAAAGTTGGCATCGAGGCAAAGCAACCGAACTCCGCCATCAGGAAGTGCGTGAAGATCCAACTCATCCGGAATGGCCGCACGATCACGGCGTTCGCGCCCGGCAACGGTGCGATAAACTACATCGACGAACACGACGAGGTGCTTGTCGAAGGTATCGGCGGCCGCATGGGCCGTTCGTACGGCGACATCCCCGGCGTGCGTTACAAGGTCATCAAGGTCAACAACGTGTCGCTCCTTGAACTCGTTCGGGGACGCAAAGAAAAACCGATGAGGTGAATGGATGGTAGACGAGGTCCCCGTGGAATCCGCAGAAGGAGAAGCGTCGACTCCTCCCGTTGAGGAGAAGAAAGCGCCGCCGAAGAAGAAGACACAGAACTTCCTCATGTTCGGCAGGTGGGACCTCTCGGAAGTCGAGGTCAAGGACATGTCGCTACGCAAGTACGTGAACCTCGACCCCATCTACACGCCCCACACGGGAGCGCGCCACGCGAACCGGCCCTTCGCAAAGCAGAAGGTGAACATCGTCGAGCGCCTCATCAACGTCATGATGAAGAGCGAGGACTACACGGGGAAGAAAAGCAAGGCGTATAACGTCGTGAAGGACGCCTTCGAGATCATCAACACGAAGACCAAGCAGAACCCGGTCCAGGTCCTCGTCACGGGGATCGAGCGCGCGGCCCCGCGTGAGGAGGTCACCCGACTCAAGTACGGCGGCATCAGCGTGCCGAAGGCAGTGGACGTCGCGCCCTCGCGGCGACTCGACGTGGCGCTCAGAAACATCGCCATCGGTGCCACGACCGCGAGTTTCAAGAACCCGAAACCGGTCGCCCAGTGTCTTGCCGACGAGATAATCAAGGCGTCGAAGGGCGAGATGGAATCGGCAGCCGTCGCCAGAAAGGAAGAACTGGAGCGGGTCGCGAAGAGCGCGAGGTAGGCGTCAATCCGTAGACGCTGACCGCAAGACGAAAATCTCCAAACCAGCTGGTAAGCAACATGGGACGCAAAGAGGATAACATCGCAAAGGCCCGCCTATTGATGCACGCGCCCGAATACATCAGGAACATCGGGACGGCGGCGCACATCGACCATGGAAAGACGACGTTCTCCGACAACCTGATCTCGGGCGCCGGGATGATGTCGGAGGAGCTCGCCGGTAAGCAACTCGTGCTCGACTACGACGAGCAGGAGCAGGCGCGCGGCATCACGATCAACGCGGCCGCGGCGTCGATGGTCCACGTCTACGACGGCAAGGAATACCTTATCAACCTCATCGACACACCAGGTCACGTCGACTTCGGTGGCGACGTGACGCGCGCGATGCGTGCCATCGACGGTGCTTTCATCCTCGTCTGCGCGGTGGAAGGTGTCATGCCGCAGACGGAGACGGTCATCCGGCAAGCGCTTCGCGAGCGCGTCCGCCCGATCCTCGTCATCAACAAGGTCGATCGCCTCATCAACGAGCTCAAGGTGACGCCCCAACAGATGCAGGAACGGTTCCAGGCGGTCATCGCCGAGGTCGACGACCTCATGCAACGACAGCTCCCGGACGATCTCAAGAAACCGTGGCGGCTCAACGTCGAGGCGGGCACCGTGCTCTTCGCCTCGGCCTTCAACAATTGGGCCATCAGCGTGCCGTACATGAAGAAGTCCGGCGTCACTTTCAAGGACATCTACAACTACTGCCACGACGGCCAGCAGAAGGAACTCGCGAAAAAAGCCCCGATACACCAAGTGGTGCTCGACGCGTCGATCCACCACCACCCGCCGCCGCACAAGGCGCAGGCGTACCGTATCCCGCAGATCTGGAAAGGGGACCTTGCGAGCGACATCGGGAAATCGCTCCTCTCGTCGAACGAGAAGGGGCCGCTTGCCTACATGGTCACGAAGATAATCATCGACCCGCACGCGGGCGAAGTCGCCGTCGGGCGCGTCTTCTCGGGCTCCATCAAGAAGGGCCAGAAGCTCTACGTTAGCGGTTCTCCCGGCACGAACACGGTCCAATCGGTGGGTATGCTCGTCGGTGCGGACAGGATAACGACGGAGGAAGTGACGGCCGGGAACATCGCGGCCGTCGTGGGCTTGAAGGACGCGATAGCCGGAGCCACCGTCTCCGCCGAGGAGATGGAGCCGTTCGAAAAGATCGTCCACGTGTCCGAACCCGTCGTGACCGTCGCCATCGAGGCCAAGCACACGAAGGACCTCCCCCGGCTCGTCGAGGTCCTGCGCTCGGTCGCAAAGGCCGACCCGTCGATCCAGGTCGAGATCAACCAGGAGACGGGCGAGCACTTGATGAGCGGAATGGGCGAACTCCACTTGGAGATCACAGAGTACCGAATCAAGAACGAGCACAAGGTCGAGATCTCGACATCGGAGCCTATCGTCGTCTACCGCGAATCCGTCCAGGGCCGCAGCCCTCAGGCGTTCGAAGGGAAGTCGCCGAACAAGCACAACAAGTTCTACGTCACGGCGGAACCCCTCGAAGCCGCCTTCGTGGAGGCGCTACACGCCGGTGAGATCCCCGAAGGCCGCACCAAGAACATCAAGGAACTCATCCCGAAACTCGTCGAGCTCGGTTGGGAGAAGGACCTCGCGAAGGGCCTTTTCACCACGAAGGGCACGAACGTGTTCATCGACGCGACCAAAGGGATACAGTACCTCCACGAGACGAAGGAACTCATCATCGAGGCCTTCGAAGAGGCGATGGCTAAGGGGCCGCGCTCTGGCGAGCCGGTCTCGAGCACGAAGTTCCTTCTCCACGACGCGAAGCTCCACGAGGACGCGGTCCACAGGGGCCCCGCGCAAGTGATCCCTGCCGCCAGGAACGCGCTGTACGGCGCGATGGTCACGGCGAAGACGATCCTCATAGAGCCGAAGCAGAAAGTCTACATCTCGGTCCCGCAAGACGTCATGGGCGCTGCAGCACGAGAAGTCCAGCAACGCCGTGGCGTCATCGAGAACATGGATCAGGAGGGCGACCTCACGATCATCCACGCGAAAGCGCCCGTCGCCGAACTCTTCGGATTCGCCTCCGCGATCAGGAGCGCCACGCAAGGGCGCTGCCTCTGGTCGACCGAGTTCTCGGGCTTCGAGAACCTCCCGCATGAACTGCAGGAGAAGGTGACGAAGGAGATCAGGAAGAGGAAGGGACTGCCGGAGAACCCGTATGGCGCGGATTACTACGCCGGCTGATGCCGGCTACGTGATCCGCTTGTCCTCGCCTTCCTACGAGGGCTCTGACGGGGCGGACTATTATTCTGGCTGATGGCCAGCGTCGGAATCCGCTTGGTCTTTCCATCGCTTGAAGGCCCCGACGGAGTCGATCACTGCTGGGGTAGGCCCAGGCTTGAAAGGTCGGCGCCACAAACCGGCTTATACCGGACTATGCTACATCGTATCCGATAGCGTGGACAAGATAGCGTCAAAGATCAATTGGCTCGAATGGTCGCCCGAGGCGTTCGACCGTGCGCGCCGCGAGAACAAGCCGGTTCTCGCTCGGCTCTCGGCGGTCTGGTGCCATTGGTGCCACGTGCAGGACTCGACGTCAGATCAGGATGACCGTGTCATCTCTCGGGCGCACGAGAAGTTCATCCCGGTGCGAGTCGACATCGACCGGCGCCCGGACATCCGCGAGCGCTACAATTTCGGTGGCTATCCGACGAGCGTCTTCCTGACCCCTGACGCCGAGGTCATCGTCGGTGGCACGTACATGCCGCCCGACGACTACGTGAAGGCGATGGATTACGTGGAGAAGTTGTTCCGGGAAGGCGGCCACAAGAAAACGCCAGGGCATGGTCACGAACACGGTCACGAACACCATCCCGGACACGAACACGACGGTGAGCCCGAACACGACCACGAACATGCGCCGCATCGCACGGGAAAGCCGGCCCTGGCGGAGCTCGACTCCAAGTTCGTCACGGGGTACGTCATGGGCTCGATCCGTCAGGCGTACGACCCCGTCTACGGCGGTTTTGGGATGGAGCCGAAGTTCCCGATGCCGGAGACGGTAGAGTTCCTTCTTGATCGTTACGAGGAGACAAGAGAGGGACGCCTTCTCCAGATGGCCGCGGAGACGATGCGGAAGATCCGGGAGTCGGCGCTCTGGGACCCCGTCGAGGAAGGGTTCTTCCGTTACAGCGTCACCGCCGACTGGTCGGAGCCCCACTACGAGAAGATGCTTGACGTGAACGCCGGGCTACTTTTGAACAGCGCGCATCTTTTTGCGTTGACCGGAGAACAGGTATTCGCGGACACGGCGCGCGGCATGATCGATTACGCCAACCGCAATCTTTGGAACGACGATGGGGGTTTTGGCGGTTCACAGGACGCCGACGAGGATTACTATGGGCGCGATGCGACCGGCCGAAAGGGGATGGCAGCCCCCTACATCGACAAGACGATCTACGCTGACCTCGACGCAAAGATGATCAGCTCGCTCTTCGCGGCATATTCCTACTGCGGCTTCGAGGATGCGAAGATCCGCGCCGTTGAGGGGCTTTCGGGTTTTGCCAAGCTCTTCCGGTCAAACGACGGCGGTCTGCGCCATTATCACGCGCAGGGTCGTTCGGGCGTCACGGGGCTTTTTTCCGACCACGTCTTTGGCGCGAAGGCGTACCTCGACGGTTATGAAGCGACGGGCGAGCGCGAGTACCTTCTGGAAGCGGAGCGCATCGCGCGCGGTTTCCTCTCGACGTTCGCTCACCCGTCCGGCGGGTTCGGTGACAGGGTCCCCGATCCAGACGAGATCGGCCTCCTCAAGACGCCGCAACGTAACCTTTCAGAGAACGCGGCCGCCGCGAAGGTCCTGGCGAAACTGGGCGAGACAATCGGTGACGAGACGATCGTCACATCGGCGCGGCAATGCGTCATTGCGCTTTTGGGCGAATTCGAGCGGTACGGTTTCCATGCCGCGGATTACGCGCGGGCCGTGAGGCTCGTGGAAGGCCCACGGGTCACGCTCGTTGTGGTGGGTCGAAGGGGCGAGGCCGCTGTCGAGAAGCTGCGTTCGGCCGCCGTCCGTTACCGGCACCCGGCGAAGATCCTGAAGCATCTCGACTCGGACTCGGACGCGGTCGAGATCGCGCTCCGGCATTACGAAGGACCGGCCATCTACGCATGCGCCGGCAGCGCCTGCGCCGCGCCGATAACGGATTCCGCGCGGGCGATGGCCGGGATCTATGCCGCCGTGAGAACTCTCATTGAATAAGCCACGCGACGCAGGCCGGCCTAAACGGCGTTCAAGCGCAGATCGCGCGGGGGGACCTTCTATTTGAGCCTGCACCTAATTGGATCTGGTACGAGAGCGCAGGGCCCGGGAAGGGATCGACGTTCTCGTTCGCAGTTCCCATCCACGCGCCCGGAACGCGGGGCGAGCCGGGAATCGCGCTCGCGGCCCAACATCAAACGCACGCCTCGCCTTGACCATGTGGGTCGCCGGAAGAGCCGCAAGGGACGCTCGCGGGATGCCCATCTCAAGCGTCGAGCTTGGAGAGCCTGTCCTTCCATTCCCGTAGCCGCGGATAGTCCTTCGGCACTTCCTTCCCGACGAAATAGAGCGGGAAAATAGCGCCGTACGCCGCGAAGTCGGCGGCACTCGGCTCGCCGAGGATGTAATCGTGGCCTTTCAGCGACTCTTCGAGCCAACCGTAGAGGGGCTTCACCTTCTCCGGGTACGTGTTCGCGGCTTTCCAGACGATCTCCTCCCACGGGCCCCGCTGCATCTCCTTCAACCACTCGAAGACGTAGCCTTCCACGTCGTCTTTCGCTCTGAACTTCTTCGCCAGGTCCGGGATGATCGTCTTGAATACGGCCTCTTCCAACACCTCGTGCGCCCAGTTCTCGATGAGCTTCGCTTGGCCGCGGACGTCCTTCGGGTAGAGCGCCGGCAATGGCCACTTCGCCTCGACCCAGTCGATCATGTCGGTCTTGCCGTAGTAAGCCACCTTGTCTTTCCCGTCGGAAATGAACGGCACGACGTCCTGCCCGGACGCCTCGATGAGGTTCCTCTTGTCGTGGTACTTCACGTTCACGCGCTCGAAAGGGACGGCCTTGTAGTTCAACGCGAGGCGGATCTTCACGCAGTGGTGGCTGAACGGAATCTCATAGAGTTTGAGCATCATGGCGGCGAACCCAGCGGCGACTCTTTATCGTTTCTCCCATGCGCCTTCACGTCGACCACCATCACGACCCGGCAATCTGACGGCCAAGTAGTCGGCACAGCGCGCGTAGACATGGGGGGAGCGCCTGCCCGCCACAACTTAGATGGGGCGGTAAAGTCCCTGCCGGCGTATGGGACGTGGGGCTCGGCCTTTCGCGGCCGCAATGGTCGCGCTGGTAATCGCCCTCAGCGGCTGCGTGGGACCGCAGGATCCGCAGGGCCCCGGCGCCAATGGGGGCAACGTGGAGACGGCCTCCGTCGACGTCACCGGGGATCTTTCATCCGCCATGAAGGCGGGTCGACTCGATTCCAACATCGCCAAGCGGTTCGGCGCGCTTCCGCTCGTTAGCGAACCGCTTATCAACCAATGGTTCTTGGCCGTGGGTTCGTCGGGCAAGGAAAGACCCTTGACCGGGTTCTCGTGGTCGATCCCTAACCAGGCGGCGGTGCCTTACCCCTTCCTTCAGCAACTCCAGTACGCCGTGCTCGAGGTCGCGCCGATCCCCGATCCGGCCGCGAGCAAGGTCGACCGGTGGGTGCTCCTCGCGTTCGTCGAGAATGAGGGCACCGCGGTCATCAACTCTTGGACGACGGTCTCGCCGGAGCCATACGAGCTTGAAGGGCCGCCGATTCCGACGGCGACAGTCGCCATTGACCAACCCGACCCCTCGCGGCCCACGAGATTCTTTGTCGGCGCGACGAACCTCCAACCCGGAGCGCGCGTCCTCCTTGTCATCGGGGCCGAGTCGGCCGGTCCCATGGATTTCGCGGTGGCGTTCCGAGTCCTGGACCACTATCCAAAGTCGGACGAGCGGGTCGCGCGGAGCGTCGAGGATTTCCTCGCGAACGTGAGCGGCGCACCCCGTCTCCTTCCCGTCACTGGCCAAGGGAAAGGATTCCGTCATGCCCTTTACCAGGAGTTCAGCAACCTGCTCGTCTTCAGTGGATTGCGGAAAACGGACGATGCCACGGTCATCGAAGCGATCCCATTGGCGATCAACCCCGCGCAGGCACGCGACACCACCATCCATTACGACCTCCCGTCTGGCGAAGGATGGGGAACCGCGTCCGGCACGATTTTCAGCGATCAGACGATGGGTCGCTGGGAGGTATCGGCCGACCTACACGGCGAAACGCTCACCCACTCGGACGTGATTGTCCCCCGGCCGTCGTTCTTCCTGCCGGTCCCGGTGCCAGCGCCCGGCGGTTTTTCCTTCTTTACCGTGAGCGGCGGCGGATCGGGACACGGGGAAGCAACTATGAGAGTGACATTGGCCGGCGCCCCCACCTCGTTCTCGATCTATTTCCAGGCCTTGGATCTCGGCGCCTCGCTCGAACAGCTCATCGGGCTCCCGCCGGCACCTGCCGTTTCGTTCGTGTCGAAGGCACTTCCGGTCCCAGCGGTCCACGAGCGCTCGCAATCCGAGGGGCCGTTCGCAGCGCGTTTCCAGTTCCGGCCCGGCCCATTCGGTTTCGCTCCGGAAATAGGTCAGCCACGGCAAGGATGATAGGCCGGCCGAACACCCGCCCGCGCGCCCCAAGCCACCCCCCACTTTTTATATAGGGGTTGGCCTATTCCGCGACTACTTCTCCTTCTACGGAGGACTCATCATGGCAGAAAAACCGCACTTGAACCTCGTTGTCATTGGACACGTTGACCACGGCAAGTCGACGATGGTCGGCCGCCTACTCTTCGACACCGGCACCATCCCAGCCCACGTCATCGAGAAGCTCAAGCAGGAGGCCGAAGAGAAGGGCAAGGGCGGTTTCGAGTTCGCCTACGTCATGGACAACCTCAAGGAAGAGCGCGAGCGCGGCGTCACGATCGACATCGCACACAAGAGGTTCGACACCCAGAAGTACTACTTCACGATCATCGATGCACCCGGCCACCGTGACTTCGTCAAGAACATGATCACGGGAACGAGCCAGGCCGATGCGGCGATCATCGTCTGCGGCGCGCCGGAAGGCGTCCAAGCGCAGACGAAGGAGCACGTCTTCCTTTCGAGAACGCTCGGTGTCGACCAGATCATCGTGGCCGTCAACAAGATGGACATGGTCGGGTTCGACCAGAAGAAGTACGAGGCCATCAAGGCGGACATGGAGAAGCTCCTGAAGATGGTCGGGTTCAAGCCGGAGAACATCCCGTTCATCCCGACATCCGCGTACAAGGGCGACAACATCGCGAAGGCGAGCCCTAACCTCTCGTGGTGGAAGGGCGACACGCTTCTCAAGGCCCTCGATGGCCTGAATGTCCCGAAGAAGCCGACCGACCTGCCTCTTCGAGTTCCCCTCCAGGACGTCTACACCATCACCGGCATCGGGACCGTCCCCGTGGGCCGCGTCGAGACCGGGGTCTTGAAGATCAACGACAAACTCGTCTTCCAACCCTCCGGGGCGAACGGCGAAGTCAAGTCGATCGAGATGCACCACGAACAGATCCAGAAGGCGGAGCCCGGCGACAACGTCGGGTTCAACGTCCGTGGCATCGGCAAGGGCGACGTCCGCCGAGGCGACGTCGCGGGCCACCCGGAGAAGCCGCCGAAGGTCGCGAAGACCTTCACGGCGCAGATCGCCGTCTTGCAGCACCCGAGCGCCATCAGCGTCGGTTACACCCCGGTGTTCCACGCCCACACGGCCCAGGTCGCGTGCACCTTCGTCGAGCTTCAGAAGAAACTTGACCCGAAAACGGGACAAACGAAGGAAGAGAACCCGCAGTTCCTGAAGACCGGCGACGTTGCAATCGTGAAGATCCAGCCGCAGCGCCCGCTCAGTATCGAGAAGTCGAAGGAGATCCCCCACATGGCCCGTTTCGCGATACGCGACATGGGTACCACGGTGGCGGCGGGGATCTGCGTCGATATCGAGGAACGCACCGCGTAGGTGCTTTCCCAGACAACCGGGGAGACCCGAGGGGTTTCCTGGAGGTCGAGCAACGCGCCGCTCAGGCGGCGCGCGTCATTCTGTCGGGGGCGTTTGCCCCCGGCCCCGTTCTTTCTACTTACCTCCCTTTCCCCAGGCCGTACGGTCGGGGCTCATGCTGCAGAGTGTCAAGAAACCCCTGCTGGTCGTCTCCTCGTCCGTCGATTTCGGGACCGACAATGCCCCCTGTATCGTCCGACCGGATTGAACCGGCTGCATTGAGCTAGGGTCTTGCCAATCTCCTTTTCCGTCTGGAACCTCTTCGAGGGTCGTGCGCCCACCCATCGCCGTCCTCGCGGTCGTAATATTGACGGCTGGCTGCATGGCTCCGGCATCCCTCGAGAGCGGAGCGGACTCGGGGGCCTTCGCCACGCCCGATCCTTTCGAATCCATACGCGAGACCCTCTCCGGCGTCCCGTGCCGAGTCGAGACCGTCGGGCCTGCGACGAGCGCGAACCTGAAAGAGATCGGCCTCGTCACGTTCGACCCGTCGCGCCACGAGATGCTCGACGCGCGCGGCGACCACCTTCTTGCGTCTCGCGACCAACTCGGAGGCCTCGAGGTCGTCGACATCAGGGACCCAGCGCATCCAGAGATCCTTTCGACATTGGAAGACTTTGCACCAGAGGTCCTCGACGTGAAGTGGACGCCGGACGGAAAGGCCGCGCTACTTGGCAACTACACGAGCATCGGTGTGGTCGACCTCACGATGCCGGAGAATCCGAGGCTCGCGTCCGTTTGGGACTATCCGGCGCCGAAACAGAACACGAACATGCACATGTTGGCCGCAAAACGGATCAATGGGGCGGACTGGGTGTTCGTCGCTCCTAACGACGATACGGGCGTCCATATCCTGAAGCTCGAAGGGATCGGCATGAACCGCACGCTAACATGGGCCGCGAATTTCGCCCCCGCGTTGAACGGTGGTCCGCTCGGGCCGCATGACATGACCGTCTTGGACGATGACATCCTTGGAAAGCCTCTCATGTATGTCGCCAATGGTTTCGAGGGTTGGCTCGCGGCCGACGTCTCCGACCCGGCGCATCCCGTGCAGCTCGGCGGCTGGGTCAACGCGGATCCCTTCCAGAGCTACACCCATTCTATCGTCGCCGAGACCATCGGCGGCCGCCGCATCGTCGCAACGATAGCGGAGGTCGGCGTGAACGCCCTCAAAGTCTACGATGCGACCGATTTCCAAAGGCCCGTCCTCCTCGCCATGTGGCAGGCCAACAAGACCGCGCCAAACCACGCCGAACACAGCCTGCAACTTCTCCGCGGCTTCCTCTACATGGCGCACTACCATGAGGGGCTCTACGTCTTCGACCTGACGACCATCGGCGCCTCGCCACTGTTAGCGACGGCCACGATCGCCCCCATGGCGCACTACTCGCCGCCGATCCTCGCTGAGACGAACGACGAGTTCCAGCGCACGATGGGCTTCAAGAACGTGTGGGACATCGTGATCGAACGGGGAATCCTCTACGTGAACGACGTCGCGCGCGGCGTCGTCGTCATGGGGTTCGGTTGCCTCGCGCCGGGCGACGCCCAAGCGACTTCTGCGTCTTGACCCGTCCCGCGACGGTCCCCCGTGTTGGTCCCGGCCTCGGCCGAGGTATGCACCATGGCGTTCCCGTGGGAGCAGTCGGAAGACGAAAGTCCCCTGCATTGCCCGCCCATTCCGAGTTAGACGGCAAGACCACCGACGCGTGGTGTCGGCCATCAGAGGGAACCACCGTGAGGGCCACCCCGAAGTTTTCCTCGCCCGTGCGGCAAACGCTTATAAAGGATGCCGTCATCCGAGGCTCTACGCCAGTCGAGGTTGCGGCCACCCCAGAGTCCGGGGCGGCCGGTAGTTCGACGGGCTTAGGAACCCAAGAGGTAACGACATGGCTCAAACGGCGCGAATCAGTCTGGCAGGCCACGACCCGACGAAGCTCGATCTCATCTGCAGGCAGATCAAAGAGATCGCTGAACGCACGGGTGTCGCGATGGCCGGCCCGATCCCGCTTCCGACCAAGAGGCTCACGGTGCCCATCAGGAAAAGCCCCGACGGCGAAGGCACGGCCACCGTCGAACGGTGGGAGATGCGCGTCCACAAGAGGCTCATCGATATCGACGCCGACGAGCGGGCGTTGCGGGCCTTGATGAGGATCCAGGTGCCGGATTCCGTGAACATTGAGATCGTCCTACGTTCGTAGAGCGTTCTTAGAAGCTGATCGATGGCGACGCACTCCTAACCGCGTCTACGGGCCGCGCTCTTACGCATTAGGGCCACCGCGCCTCCGATCAAGGCCGCGCCTTCGAACCCGGGGACCGCATTCCCGCCGTCACCTTGCCCCGTGGCGTTCCCATCCACCCTGCCGCCTTCCTTGCCCTCGTTCGATCGGTTGCCCCCGGCGCTCGTCTGGTTTGACGACGCCGTCCAAGGCGGCGTCTCTTCGCCGGGATCGAACCGGGTTATGGTGTCAAGGTCTTGCGTAAGGCCGGGCCAGCCGCCGAAGACGTACGCGTGCCTACCGTCGAAGATCGCGGCGGAGGCGTGCGCGGGGGCCGGAAGCACCGCCGCGACCGCCGATAGCGAGTGGTTCGTCGGGTCGTACTTCGCGATGAGCGGGGTAGGGTTGCCGTAGTTCGAGGACCCGCCGAAGATGTACGCCGCACCGTCGGCGTAGACGCCGCTCGCGAACCCTCGCCCGGGAAGGAAAGTCGGTCCCATCGTCGAAACCGAGAGGCCCGCCGTATCGAAGCGCACGATCTCGGTCGACGGCCCGGGATCAGGCACGCCGCCGAACACGAAGGCGTTCGACCCGACTCGTACCGCGGCGGTCCCGGCCCGCCCGGAAGCGAATTGGCCCGGGGGCGGGAGGGTCGAAGCGACCCCGGTGGCGGGATCGTATCCCACGATCTTGTCGCTCGTAAGAAGCGCAGCGCCGGTGGTACCCCCGAAGATGAAGGCCGTTCTCCCGTCAAACACGGCACTCGTCCGTCCGACCGGCGATGGAAGGAGCGTCGGTCGCAGGGACGCCGTATCGGTCACGGGGTCGTAGACCACGATCTCGGCTATCTCCGAGATGCCTCTCGCCACACCGCCGAAGATGAACGCGTTCGAGCCATCGAAGACGGCACTCGTCGCATACCTTGCGTATGGGAGGCGTGCCGTCATCGTGAGGATGGAGTCGGTGGAAGGGTTGTACCTGAGTATGCGGTCATAGGTCGCGGATCCTTCGCTGGAGAACCCTCCGAAAAGGTACGCGCAGCCCCCGGGACACCCGGCGTCCGGGCGATCGCGGTCGTCCCAGATCGCGCTCATCTCCTGGCTCCTCGTCGGCAGTCGAGCGCCCATCGTGGTCACGGTGTCAGGAAGAGCGGAGGCCGCAGGCGCCAATGCCCCTAGGAGGGCGAGCATTGCAAGGAGGAAGCCAAGGACGGCGCGTTTGCCCATCGGTAATCGACCGCGGTCGCTTTCCCACACGGGCTCTTATATGTTGTTGTCTCAAGACTTGGAACGCCGTATAGGGCACACTTGCCTTCCGTGCGGGCCCGCGCTTCGTCAACTTTCCAGGTAGTCGAGGTCCTTGCCGTACGTCTCCTTCAGGTTCCTTAGGGCTGCCAGGGAAATCAGTATGCATGCGAGCCCGACGATGAGGGCGCTTCTCACGAGGCCGACGCTCAAGGCGAGTGTCTGGAAGGCGAGCGTGATCGGGACCACCGACCCCCGGATGAAGTTTGGCACCGTTGTCGTCACTGTGGAGCGGAGGTTCGTGCCGAACTGTTCTGAAGCCACGGTGACGAAGACCGCCCAGTACCCGACACCGAGCCCAAGGAGGAAACAGACGGCGTAGAACGCCTCCGCCGAGAGCCCGCGAGAGAAGATGAAGAGGAGGACCAGGGCCATCGTGAGGGGTTGCGACCAGAACACGACCCACCATCGGCTCTTCCACTTCTGGCTCAAGACACCGAGGCCGAACCCGCCGAGCGCGGCACCTGCATAGTTGTACATAACGGCGGTCCCCGCGGAGACCGGACCCACCACACCGATGGCTGCGGCAAGCTCCGGCGAGAACGTCACGAGGATGCCGACGCTGTACCAGATGGGGAGGCCAATGAGGATGCAGGAGACGTACTTGACCAGCCGCTCGCGTGATGAGAAGAGAAGGCGGATGTCCCCACGCCCGCTGGTCTGGGGCTTGAGGGCCTTGTACATCCCGGATTCGCGGAGTCTGAACCGCGCGAAAAGGAGGACGAGTCCGAGGCCGCCTCCGACGAGATATGCCGTCTGCCATTGGAACGCGTTCGCGACCATCACGGCAAAGACCGCCCCGAGGATGCCGACACCCGCCACGATGGCGGTGCCGTAGCCGCGGGTCTCCGTCGACATGACCTCGCTCACGAGCGTCACGGCGGCCCCGAGCTCTCCCGCAAGCCCTACCCCCGCGACAAACCGCAGTAATCCGTAGGTGGTCACGTCGGTCACGTAGGCGTTCGCGATCGTCGCTACGGAGTAGAGGAAGATCGACCCGAAAAGCACCGAGATGCGGCCCCGCTTGTCGCCCAAGATCCCCCAAAGGATGCCGCCGACGAGTAGGCCGGCCATCTGCATGTTGAGGAGGAAGACGCCGGCGGAGAGCATTCCCGTCGCCGGGACCCCGAGAGTCTGGAGACTCGGCACGCGCACGATGCTGAAGAGGAGGAGGTCGTAGATGTCGACGAAGTAGCCAAGCGCCGAGACGATGACCGTGCGGTTCAGGATGGCGCCGATCGTCGATGGCGCCCCGGGCGCGGTGGTCGGCATCGCTTCTCGGTCCTTCGTCATCCGGCCTCGCGAGGTTGCGACGCCTAGCACCAGGAAAGCGATGATGCGGACGCTATTCAAAGCTAGCGCATACCCTCGGCGAGACTTGCGCAAACGCTCGGGGAGATACGTTTCGCGATATTTTTATACTCGGCCTCCGAATTAAATCCTGGGATGCAAATGCCAGTGGACATACTCCAGATCCTCCTAGGATTCGTCACCGGTGTCGCGGCCACCGCGATAGCCGTCGAAGCCTCGATGCGGAGATTCAAGAACCCAGAGCGCTCGTCTTTCACCGGAACTTGGGACCTCCACGAGATGGGGCCCCCGGGAACGGTCTGCATCTCCGCCGAAAGGATCACGCGCGCGGCCATACCCCGCGGATCCAAGATCATGGTCAAGGAAAAGGGCGCGTTCGTGACACCTCAACTCCTCCAAAGCGCCGAGTGCCGCGTCAACCCGAAAGTGGCCGCGAACTTCGCGGTGGGAAACGACCGCGCGTTCGTCTTCTCCTCCCACATCCATGAAGGGGCCCGCGGGATCGAGACCGTGGACCAGGCTTTGGTCACCTCGCTCCAGAACGAGTTCGCTAGACTCTGGCGCGAAGCCGAGCTTTGCGTCGAAGAACTCTCCATCGCGGAACTTTCGCGTTGGGACAACATCAGCGTGAGGACGAGCGGCATCGCCCGCGACGTTGTACGAGGCGCGGACGGGCTCTGCCTCATGCATGTCGCCGATGGGGGAGACGTCATCGAGGTCGTTGCAAACGACGATTGCATGCTCTTCAAGGGCGCGCCCGTGAAGGTCACGGGCAGGCTCATTAAGGGAAAAGGCCATTCCACGATCCGGGCGGAACGCGTCGAGCGGTTGATGCCGAGCGAGCAGATCCACCGCGCGCTTCTCCAGCAGGTCAACTAGTTGGGACTACTCGTCAAGGATGCGCTGATAGTCACCCAGGATGCCCGCCGCAGCGTGCTCAGGGCCGACATCCTGACCGATGGGAACCGCATCAAGGCGGTCGGCAAGGGCCTCAAGCGCCCGCGCGGCACTACGGTCATCGACGGGACCGGAAAGATCGCGTTGCCCGGCCTCATCAATTCACACACGCACTCTCCGATGACGCTATTTCGGGGCCTCGCGGACGACATGCCCCTGGAGAAATGGCTGAAAGACAGGATCTGGCCGGCGGAAGCGCGTCTTAAGGCACCTCTCGTCCGGGCCGGCGCCGACCTTGCGATGCTTGAGATGATATCGAGCGGTACTACCTCCTTCAATGACATGTATTTCTTTTCCGACGAGACGGCGAAGGCCTGCGAGAAGGCGGGGCTGCGCGGTTGGGTTGGGTTCCCCGTCCTCGACGCCGGGACACCGGAGATGAAGTACGATGCGATGCAACCCGCCGCCCGGAAATTCGTTTCCCGGTGGAACGGCGGCGGGCTCGTGACCCCCACCATCGCCCCCCACGCCGCTTACACGTGCAGCGCGAAGACCCTCGACTGGTGCGGGAAACTGGCCGAAGAGCTCGGCGTGATGCTCCACACCCACTGCGCCGAGACCCGCACCGAGACGCACGACGTCGAAGCGAAGTATAGCCGCCGTCCCTTGCGACAACTCATGGACCACGGTTGCGTGACTTCGAGGACGGTCCTTGCGCATTGCGGCTGGATCACCAAGGAAGAGATCCGCCTCATCGCCGGGGCGAAAGCAAAGGTCGCCCATTGCCCCGTTAGCAACATGAAACTAGGCACGGGCGGCTCGATGCCGCTTCCCGAACTCTTGGAGGCCGGCGTCACGGTGGGCCTCGGAACCGATGGTCCGGCAAGCAACAACACGCTCGACATGTTCGAGACGATGAAATTCGCGGCCCTTGTCCACAAACAGAACCGTTGGGACCCGAGCATCGTCCCGGCGCAAGCCGCGCTCGACATGGCGACGAGAGGCGGTGCGGCGACGGTTGGAAGGTCGGCGGATCTTGGGTCCATCGAGGCGGGGAAACTCGCCGACATCGTCCTCGTCCGCACGGATGTCGCGCGCATGCAGCCGCTCCACGACCCTGTGAGCCAAATCGTTTACGCGGCGCGGGGAACCGACGTTTCGGACGTGATAGTGGACGGTCGGGTCCTCATGCGGGACAACCAGGTCACGACGCTGAACGCGGATCGCGTGATCAAGGCTGCGGCAAGGGCGGCGCGCAGGATAGCGGGCTAGGGGATTGCGGCAACTACCCGTCACGCGATACGCCTCGCGGATACTTCGCACGGCAGGCCTAAACACCACCCCCTCGCCCGCCTGCGGGCGCCAACGCTTGACGCAATCAGGGGTCTGGCGCGATTCGGAGTACCATGATCTTCGTGCGACTCAAGCCGGCAGCTGTAACATGCGAGACAGCACGGTCCCGGTCTCAGCTGTCAAATGTAACCCGTTTGAGCGCCCTCGTCGCTCCGCACGGACAAGACCAGCAGCCACCAAGCGGTCCACATGCCACTTCACGGTCGATTCGCGCCGCTCCAACAACCTGGAATGGAGCCGCTGATCGATGCCCGGCCGCAAGTAGATGTATCGGATTATCTCGCGGACACGCTCTCCGCGCGCTAGGGCATGCAATCTCTGCTCCAATTCGCCGAATCGGCCTCCGTTCAGGAAGAAACACTTCTCACGACCGAACGGCCTCAACGTTATGAGCCCTGGTGCGCGCCCCGTTTCCACTGCACAGGGGCAAGCGTGAAGAACGATCGATGGTTTCACGGGCCGGGTGTGGCGCGTGAAGCAATCGAAATTTTCCCCGGAACAGCGTAGCGAGATCGTCGTTTCCCTTCTTGGCGGCCGTGTTTCGGCCGCCGAATTGCGCCGGGAACACCAGATCACGACCACGACCCTGTACCGATGGCGCGAGATCTTCCTTGAGGCCGCCTTGCGCGGCCTCCAAGGCGAGGGACCGAGTCAACGCGAGGCCGAGCTCGAACGCGAGACGACGCGTTTGAAGGAGACGATCGGGGAGCTCGCGATGGCGAATTACGCGTTAAAAAAGGGGGCGTCGCTCTCGACCGGAAGGAAGGGGGGGCGTGTGTGACGTTCCTCGTCGAGAGGGGTGTGACGGTGAGTAGAGCCTGTTGGCTGGTGGGTCTGCCACGTCGCTCGTACTACTGCGAGCCGAAGGCCAGACCGCTTCGCGCGACGGACCCGGAGGTCCATCGCGCGGTTCTGGACCTCGCCGCAGAGCGGATCAGTTTCGGGTACCGCCGCATCACGGCGATGGTCAGGCGCCTTCTTGGGAGGCGCGTGAACGAGAAGGCCGTTCGGCGGATTATGAAACTCGAGAAGCTCACCCTGCGGCCGTGCGTACAACCTCGTTCGAGGATTCCGAAGCAGCGCGGCAGGTTGTTGACGGACCGTCCCGACGAGGCGTACCAGATGGATCTCAAGTACATCTGGTGCGGGCGAGACGGCTGGGCCTACCTGCAAAACGTCGTCGATACTTGCACGAACGAGTGGCTCGGGTACGTCTTCGACAAGCGATGCGGGTCCCGGGAAGCCATCCGGCTCCTCGAACAAGTCGTGATGAATCGCTTCCCCAGGACGTGTCGCGTCCAAGCGACGCGACTCCGCGTCGATAACGGTCCCTGCTATCGGGCCGACGCATTTGTGAATCACGCGAAGGCCGTCGGATTCGAGGTCGAGCACATCCAGGTCCGTACACCGGAAGACAACGGCATGATCGAGAGCCTGCACGCCAACCTAGACCGGGATTACCTCCGCCATGCCTCCTTCGACTCGTTCCGGGAGGCCGAAGCCTTCTTGGCTTCGGCCCACATCGACTACAACGAGGTCAAGCCGCAAAAGAGGCTCGGCTGGCGGACACCGAAAGAGTATTACGCGGAATTGATGACGAATGGACGCACAAACCTATAACGGGATGTGCAGAGAAACAGGTCGCACACCAAGGTCAGGGCCCCCCAGATATGGAACGATTGGATAGTGTGGCACGCGCAAAGCGACCATCCAACGCCGCCCGGTTCGGATGAAACCGACGTGTTCGCATATCGAATATCGACGGGCGAGAAACGAGCTCTAGCTACAGGACCGTCCGTACAGAGCGTACCCATCATCTACGGCACGACCGTCGTGTGGCGCGATTTTCTCAAATCAGAAGGACGAATCCAACTCTGGACAGCTGACCTCGATACGGACCACTCGTCAATTCTCCCGATTCCCTTCAAGACTGAGCTTGGAACAAGGGGGCTTTACGAAGACCTAGTGCTTTTCGAATCCCAGACTGAGGACGTGAATATTCGAGGTCTTTACGTCCTAAACACCACGAGCGGCAACCTCACGCGACTGACGGACTACATCGTTGGTTTGAGCGAGATCTGGAAAGATAAGGTCGTCTGGATTGCCGAACCCGACGAAAATCCGAGTAACCACACCCAGCTCATACTTCATAATCTTTCCACTGGAACCAATCAAGTCCTAGCGGAATCGCCACCTGGTCTCAACGAGATGGACGTATACGAGAATCTCGTAGCCTACATGGTTGCGTCCGGACCCACGCCCCGCGACGACTGGGACATACACCTTCTTAACTTATCTGATGGGTCGTCCTCGGTCGTAGCATTTAATGAAACCGGACCCGCGCACCAGGACCGCCCACGTGTAGCTGGCGACTGGATCGTGTACCAAGAGTACGTGCAAGGAATCCGCCGTAGTGACACCGTGAAAGCCTATCATGTCCCGACGGCCACACGTGTCACCGTCGCCGAAGGCAATTTCCAAGTGGGCATCGATGTCTGGGAGAACCGGGTCGTCTACACAGAGCTAAACTTGAAGGGTGACCGGGACCACGTCTACCTACGGTGCCTGGAAACGCCACCGTGAGCACTGCAATTTTCGGAGAAAGACGCGCACATGCAACAAGCCAAATTCGATTTCCCACCCCTTCTTAGGTCCCGTCCCACGGCGCCCTCTGCAGGCTCAACTTAGGATCGTTGGCAGTTTGACTATAGCGTGACAGGGGTCTTGGCAAGGGCGCAGCAGAAGTGATTCGTCCGGTGATCTCGCGTCACCAGATGGAGAGCTCGCGGAAGGCTTGCATCCTCGCAGCGACGTCCTCTGAAGTCCGGTCCCGCAGCCCATCCACGCTGAACTTCTCGACGCAGAAGCTCGCCGCCGCGGAGCCCGCGATGACGGCCCGCCTCATCGAGTCCTCCGTCACCGTCCCATCGCGGGCAAGGCTTCCGATGAAGCCGCCTGCGAACGAGTCCCCGGCTCCTGTGGGGTCGAACACCTCCTCAAGTGGCAGCGCAGGTGCGCTGAAAACACGGCTTCCGTTGAAGAGGAGAGCTCCATGTTCCCCCTTCTTCACGACGACGGTCGATGGGCCCATCTTCCGCACGAGTCCTGCGGCCTTCACGAGATTGTGCGTGCCGGAGAGTTCCCGGGCTTCCGAGTCGTTGATTATGAGGCAATCGACGCGGGCGATGACCTTGTCCAGGTCCTTGCGCGCCGTCTCCATCCAGAAGTTCATCGTGTCCATCACGACGAGCTTCGGGCGCTTCTCCAACGAATCAAGGACCTTTGACTGTATCGCGGGCACGAGGTTGCCGAGGAAAAGGAACTCGCTCTGGCGGTAGGATTGGGGAAGTTTTGGGTCGAAGGTCCCAAGCGTGTTCAACTCCGTGAGCAACGTGTCGCGAGTGTTCAGGTCGAAATGGTAGCGTCCCGACCATCGGAACGTCTTCCCGCCTTTCACGGTCTCGAGTCCGGAGAGATCGACCCCTCGTTTCTCAAGGAACCCGAACGATCCTTTCTCAAGGTCGTCTCCGGCGACCCCTACGAAACGGACAGGCGCGAAAAGTGACGCCGCCGCGCTTGCGTAGACGGCGCTTCCGCCGAGGACACGCTCCGCTTTTCCAAACGGCGTTTCAATGTCGTCGATGCCGATGGAGCCGACTATGAGGACCGGGGTTGGCACGAGGGCGACGAAGAGCGAGAAAGGATTAACACTTTGCCCCCCCGCGAAATGCTGTCAAACGGGTTCGCGAAGGCGTTCTCTGAACGAAAGTGGCTCCTTCGGCGCCTTCTCTTCCTTTGCTTCTTCCCGGCGCCCCAGGATCGACTTCAAGCGGGGCCGCCTCCAAGCCATCTAACGACAAAGCGGGGCGGGTAGTAGGCAAGGAGGCTCGCGGCCGCAGCACCCATGCCGAACACGACGAGGACGACGAATTTCAACGTGTCGTCGGTGCCCAGAAACGCGACCAGACCGCTTCCGATGTAGCCGAGGATCGTGCCCGCAACGAGGACTATGCGGTATCGTTGGAGCGGCTCCGTGACCTGGGTGAGAAGCGAGAGGTACGCGATGCTGGAAAGGATAGGCGGAAGGCCCACCATCACGTAGACGACGCGTTGGAGGTCGCCGCCAGGGTCGAGGCCGACGATCCATGGATCGACCCGGAGCGTCCTACCCGACTCGAAGGTCGATATGAAAAAGATCCCAAGGACCGTCGCGTACAAGGCGCCTAGCGCAATGGCCGCCTTCTTGGACCCGGTGAACAGGTGAACGAGGTAATACGTGATACCCCAGACGGAGATGCAAAGAAGAGGGTTCGCGACGACCCTGGAGAGGAGGAACATCTCAAGCGTCAGGGCGTCTTGTGCCGCCACTACCGTGACGCTTCCTTGCAACACGAGATAGGCGCCGAGGGCCCACCACCAGGCGGCGGCGCCGAATCGGGCAAGGCGACTCTCGTCGCTCACAGGCCTTGCGTGGACCGCGCGGCCGACCATCACGAACGCGACGCCGGTGACGATGCTCAAAGCGCCCGCGAAGGCAAGGGTCAGGACAACCATGCTGGAAATGGGTTCTGATGCCACTCATATATTCATGTTGGCATGGGTCGGACCGGAAACGGCGCCGGGTCGGGCGCGATGGATGGTCGTCGACGCCGTCCTACTCGTAGCGTAACGCTTCCACGGGATCGACCCTCGCTGCCCGCCATGCCGGGAGTATCCCCGCGACGACCCCGACGCCGACCCCCAAGAGGACCGCTATCGCGTACCATTGCGGAAGGAAGACGAATGGCAACGCAGTCGAACCGGGGGCAAAACTCTGGACGAGCTGTCCCAATCCTATCCCCATGAGGCTCCCAAGGAGGATCCCGGCAACCGCCCCCACGACGCAGATGGCGACGCTTTCGACCAGGAAGACCAGTAGGACGTCGCCGCGGCTTGCCCCGGTCGCTTTCATCACGCCGATCTCCCTTGTCCGCTCCTGCACCGAGACGAGCATGATGTTCGCGATTCCCACGAGCCCAACAAGTAGCGATATGGCCCCGATCGCTCCGATGAAGGCGGTGAACTGGCCGACGCCCGTCGAGATGAACCCCGCCGCCTCGTCTTGAGTGAGGTACTGGAAGGCGAGACGGTCGCCTTTGAGGTCCTTGGCGTCGCTTTCCGTCTCCATGAACGCCTTGACCCTCTCCCGCAGGGCCCCCACCTCGGCGGCCTCCTTCGCGCGTATCGACAGCATCTGCCAGCCATGCGTGAGGGTGCCGTTCATGGGCGTGAGCCGCGCGAAGGAGCTTCCGACCACCAACGTCTCGCCGCCGCCGAAAGTCTGGGCCTTGAGCACGCCCACGATCGTCACATTGGCGCTCGTGAACCCGCCGCCTTCGGCCGGATAATTGAGGACGAGTTCCACGCCCCGCAGGTCGCTTCTGTTGGTCAGGGCCATGAGTCGTAACGCGGTCTGATTGCTCACGACGGCATCATGGACGTCCACTATGTCCGTCCCGTACTCGAAACGGGACGTCGTGATCCCGCGCCTCACGTTCACCGAGATCCCCGGAACGGACGCGTTCACAAGCCGGACCTCGGCGGGCGAGAGCGGCGCCGTCGCTCCCACTCCAAGCACACCTGTGAGGTTTGCAACGCCGTCCACGTCGCGGTCCGTGAACGCGATCGTCGTCGCGGTCTGCGGCGGGCCGTTGAAGTTGGGGCGCGGCGACAACGATACGGCGATGAGGTCCGCGTCGAATTGCGTCGTTATCTGGCCCAAGATGGACTCTTGGATGCCTGCGCCAAGGGTCACGATACCGATGACCGATGCGATGCCGAGCACGACGCCGATGGCCGCAAGAAGGCTACGAAGCTTGTGCGTCCCGATGCTCGTCGCCGTGATGCGGGCCGCGTCGGAAAGCCTCATTCACGACGCCCCTGTCGGGCGGCTCCGGGCGACGTCGTTTCCCCGGATACGGCCGTCGAGCATCGAAACCACGCGGTCCGCGCGGCGGGCGATCTCGCGATCATGGGTCACGAGGACGATGGTGCGGCCCTCGCGGCGCAGTTCCTCCAATATGTCCAGGATCTCCTTGCCCGTCTGGCTGTCGAGGTTGCCGGTCGGTTCGTCGGCGAGGATGACCTTCGGATCGTTCACCAACGCTCGTGCGATGGCGACGCGTTGGCGTTGACCACCCGAGAGTTCAGACGGGCTGTGGCCACTGCGCTCAGCCAGCCCGACGCGGCGCAGTATCTCGAGGCCGCGCTCGCGGCGCGCGGGTCCTGAGAGCGTCGCCGAGTAGTACAGCGGCAACGTGACGTTCTGGAGCGAGGTCAATCGAGGCACCAGGTTGAATGACTGGAAAACGAACCCGATGCGGCGTCCGCGTAGCGCCGCGAGGCGCCGGTCAGAGAATCCGGCGACACTCGCGCCCTCGTGGAGGATCGCCCCTTTGGTGGGCGTGTCGAGGGCACCCAGAAGATGAAGCAGCGTCGTCTTCCCGGATCCCGACGGTCCCATGAGCGCCACGTACTCACCTTGGGCGATTGAAAGGCTCACATCGGAAAGTGCATGGAACTCGGAGTCCGTGCCAACGAAATAGGTCCTCCAAACGGCGCGCGCTTCGAGCGCCGGCGCGCTGCCCTTGGATCTGTCGGCAGAGCCCCGATCGACGACCGTGAACCCCTTCACAGGTCACCGACCCGCGCGGCAGGATCGTTCATCGCGGGGCTTCGACCGTCGTCGCATCGCGTCTGGTCCCGCTCATCCATGATGACGTCCACGCGACCAGGAACCGGCGGCGATTATTTAGCGACTCGCTGTCTTGGCCGCGACGTCTTCGGGACAAGGGTCGCCTCTTCCACCGTCAGGATGCCCGAATCACGACGCCATTCTTTCGATGATTTCCCGATTCGGAGCCGGGCCTCGAAATCCGGACCGTCGAGCACCAGGGACTCGTACTCCCCCCCTTCCCCGCCGATGTGGATGCCGTTCGTCACGTGCAACCGTTCCAAGGCGGCGACGGCCTCCGGATCGATCCGTCGCCCAAGCCACGTCTCGTCGAGCCCGTCGGCCGCACATGCGACGATCCGTGCATCGAAGCCGCCCGCGATGATGGAATCGAGAAGATGCCTCGGGTCCTTGTGCCAAAGAGGCGCGTATGACCTGATCCCAAGCTCGTGGCAGACGCGATCCACGCGCGTCCTTTGGTACTCGCTCGCGACCGCGCCGCTCACGATGCCGTCGATGTCGAGGCCCGCGAGAGCGTCGCGTAGCGCATCGAGTTCGTGTTCCTTCTCGCCCGGGGTATCACGTGTCACGAGCGGGATCCCCAGCGCTTCGGAAAGAAGGGGTGTGAGATGGAGGTTGGGGACGTGGAACATGTGGCTGTCAGAGGCCGCCGGCTTCACGGTGACGAGGTGAGTGACGTCCCAGCCCCAGTTCTTGGCGACGTGGATCGCGTACGTGGAGTCCTTTCCGCCGGAAAAGAGCGCCGCGACCTTCACGCCGCGTAGTAGCCGGTAAGTCGTTGAAAAAGGCGGCGCATTAACTCTAAATAAGCCGCGGCCGCTGGGCGAGCGTGACCGGGCCGGCGGATGAGAAGAAGGAGGTCCGTGTCCGTCGCATGTTCGAGCGGATAGCCCCGACATACGACCGGGCCAACACGATCCTCACTTTCGGGCGTGACGCGGTGTGGCGACGACGCGCCATACGTTCGCTCGACCTGAAACCAGGTGAACGCCTCATCGACATCGGCTGCGGTACGGGGAGGCTCCTTGCGGAAGCTCGACGCCAACAACCGGCCATCCTCCTCACCGGCCTCGATTTCGCTCGCGAGATGCTGCGCCAGGCAGGAGACCAGGGAGCGGGCGGCTACGCGCAGGGCGACGCGCTCCGGCTGCCGTTTCGAGACTCGTCCTTCGACGCCGCGGTGACCGCGTGGGTGCTTAGAAACGTCAACGACATCGACCTGTTCTTTTGCGAGGCCACACGCGTTTTGAAGGCGGGCGCCCGGATAGCGAGTGTTGAGATCGCGAAACCAACGGGAGCGGCCGCGCGGGCGGTCCATTCGCTCTACTTCGACACCATCATGCCTCCCATCGGCGGCCTCATCTCGGGCGAAGGATGGGCCTACTCCTATCTTTCGGTCTCCCTGAAGGAGTTCCCATCGCCGGAAAAGATCGCCGCCTCGATGAGAACCGCCGGTTTCGAGGACGTGCGGTTCAGGCGCATGGGCGGCGGGGCGATAGTGCTACACACGGGCCGGAAAGGATGATGCGGTCTTGCCCCGGGCGCCGTGGGCATCGTAATGATGGAAACTATTAATCGGGACCATCGTCTCCACGCCCGATACCGTGGGCTATCGCGACCTTTCCGAGTGGATCGAGACCCTTGAATCAAAGGGCGAACTGAGACGCGTCAAGGCGCCCGTCAACGTCGAACTCGAAATCAGCGAGATAACGGACCGCGTCACGAAGACCGGCGGCCCCGCGCTTCTTTTCGAGAACCCCAAGGGCTACGACATGCCGGTGTTCATCAACGGTTTCGGCACCGAGACGCGCATGAACATGGCGCTCGAGACGCGTGACCCCAAGGAGATAGGCGAACGCCTCGTGGGGTTGATGAAACCCAAGATCCCGCGAGGGCTTGGTGACATCCCGGAGGCCCTCGACACCGTGAAGGAACTCTTCTCCTTCCCGCCGAAGAAAGTTTCGAACGGCCCCGTGAAGGACATCATAGCGACGGGCGCCGAAGTCGACATCACAAGACTACCGGTGCTCAAATGCTGGCCCGGCGACGGCGGACGATTCATCACGCTTCCCCTCGTCATCACCCAGGACCCGGAGACGGGCACGAGAAACGTCGGCACCTACAGGATGCAGGTCTTCGACAAGAACACGACGGCCATGCATTGGCAGACGCACAAGGGTGGCGCAAAGCACTTCTTCAGGGCCGAGAAGCTCGGCCAACGCCTCGACGTCGCCGTCGCGATCGGCTCCGATCCCGCCACCATGCTCGCCGGGATCATGCCGCTACCCGAGGAGTTCGACGAGTTCATGTACGCGGGGTTCGTGCGAGGCGAGCGCGTCCCGCTCGTGAAATGCGAGACGAACGACCTCATGGTGCCTGCGAACGCGGAGATCGTGCTCGAAGGCTACGTCGACCCGGGGGAGCGGCGCGTCGAGGGGCCCTTCGGCGATCACACGGGCTACTACAGCCTCGACGACGAATTCCCGGTGTTCCACGTGACAGCTCTCACGAGACGGGAGAAACCGGTCTACGCGACGACGATAGTCGGCAAGCCCCCGCAGGAGGACGGTCCCATCGGAAAAGCGGTGGAACAGATGTTCCTTCCAATGATGCAGCTGCAGTTCCCGGAAATCGTCGATATCAACCTCCCCGTTGAATCCATCTTCCACAACCTCGCGATAGTCTCCATCAAGAAGCGTTATCCGCATCACGCGAAGAAGGTGATGATGGGGCTTTGGGGCCTCGGCCAGATGATGTTCACGAAGATCTTCATCGTCGTCGACGACGACGTCGACGTGCACAACATGCGGGAGGTCCTTTGGGCGTTCACAACAAGGTACGACCCTGCACGGGACACGGTGATACTCTCGGACATGCCCGCCGACACCCTTGACCATGTCGGACCGCGAAAAGACGTTGGGGGAAAGGCCGGCATCGACGCGACGAAGAAGTGGAAGGAAGAAGGTTTCGATCGCCGCTGGCCGGACGTGATCGAAATGGACGATGCGACGAGGAAACTCGTCGATTCGCGGTGGCGCGAGTATGGACTCGGCCCTTGACGCCCCGGCGATCGCCCGCCCCGGCGGCGCGACGTTGGCCACGCGGCGCCCGTTGGCGATGCGCCTCATGGAATTCGTGAAGATCGAACACTCGCTCTTCGCCCTTCCCTTCGTCCTTGCCGGCCTCGTCCTCGGCTTCGAGGCGGTCGCCGTCTCGCCGTTCACCGCTCCCGGCATCCGCATCGTCGCGCTCTCACTCGTGGCCGCCGTCGCGGCGCGGACCCTCGCGATGACCTTGAACAGGCTCATTGACGTTGGGATAGACTCGCGTAACCCACGGACAGCGGAGCGCTCACTTGTGACCGGTGAGATCTCCAAGGAGACCGCCGTGGGGATAGCGATACTGAGCCTCGTGGCCCTCGTCTATGCGGCGGGGGAATTGAACCCGTTGGCCTTGCTCCTCGCGGCCCCCCTTGTCGGGCTCTTTGTGTTATACCCGTACACGAAACGCTTCACTTGGGGGTGCCACTTCGTCCTGGGGCTGGCACTCGGATGCGCGCCCCTCGGCGGCTACATCGCGGTGACCGGTTCGACGGCCGGCATCGCACCCGTGACGCTCCTCGGGTTCGCGGTCTACCTATGGGTAGCCGGGTTCGACATCCTGTATTCGCTGCTTGACATCGATTTTGACAGGAAGCACGGTATTGGATCGATTGCCGGTGCTTTCGGGGCGGACACGGCCAAGTTGACCGCCCTGTCGCTTCACGCGGGGATGCTGGCGGTGTTGGCGATGTTCGCGGCCGTCAAGGACCTTGACATCGTTTTCACGGGTGCCCTGGGGATCGCGACGCTACTCTTGTTCATGGAGCATCGCCTCGTCAGGAAGGGCGATGTGGCCAGCATCAACAAGGCGTTTTTCAACGTCAACGCGATGATCGGTTGGATCCTCCTTGCCGGGATCTGGTTGGGGCTCGGGCACCAATAGTGGAAGACCATTCGCCGGCACAAGGTAGGTTACGCTTCGATTGAGAGCCCGGATTCCCGCGCCAGCCCGACCCGCTGTTGCTCGTCACCTTGCCAGCCGGTTCTAATTCCAGAACCGGCGCGCCGCGGTGACTCGCTGTTGCTCGTCACCTTGCGCGTAGATTCAGTTCCAGAATCTCCGCGCCCTCGCGGACTCGCTTCGCTCGTCCGCTTGCCCGTCGCTTCAACTCCAGAAGCGCCGGGCTTCGATGACTCCGCTTCGCGTCGTCATCTCCCGCTCCGGTCCTAATTCCAGAACCGGCGCGCCGCCCGGATCTTCTCGACCTTCACGGCGGTCGAGGCGACCTCCTTGAGGAGGTCTCCGAGCATCACATCCACGATCGCGTCTCGGAAGTCAGGCGTGATCGTGTAGAGATCGCAAAGCAATTCGCCGTTGTTCGGCACCTGATCGAGGGAGCATCGGCTCTCCACCATGTTCGAGCAGTTGCCGCACGAAGCGTAGAGCTTGCCGCCATCGGCCATTCTAGGGCCCGAGGGGGGCGGTGATTGTGGCCCCAGGGACGGTTCCTTCGGCAAGTTTTCGTCGTGTTCGCCAAGACGGTCTTCGGTGTTCACGCCTCCAAATTATTCCGGCAACGTTATAAAAACTTCCGGGAGTCCGGTTCCGGGGTGGAGATGTCGTTGAAACTAATCGTCCAGGGAGTGACCACGTTTTCATATATCATCGAAGATAATAGTTTCGGGCCGCATCAAAGTGGGGTTCCACGCGAAAACGTTCATCAGCAAAAACGCGCTTTCCGAGGCGTGCATCACGCGGAGATTGTGCGCCGGTTCGTCTGGTTGAGCTTCGCCGTCGTGATCGCCGCGATCGCAGTGGCCATCGCCTACAGTGTGTTACGGGCCTTGGCCGGCGACAACCCAATCGTGGGCCTCATTGCGTTCATCTTCGCAATCGCCGCGCTCATGTTCATCGTCGCCGCCATGTTCTTCTCAAGCGGGCCGAACCTGGGTTACTTGTTGAAGCGCGGGAAGGAAGAGTAGGGGCGCCGCCGCGGATCTTGGCGAGCGCCGACCCGTGACGCAGGACACTATCCTCCGGCGTTGGCCGCGTTTCATCGGACAAGCCCACCAGACAGGCTCAAGGCCGGGGGCGCGTATCCGGCATCATGCGAATCAAGCCGCGACGCGCCGTGCGCGCGATGACGCAATACGTCCCCGGAAGACCCATCGAGGACGTGAAGCGCGAACTCGGGCTTACGAGCGTCTTGAAGCTTGCAAGCAACGAGAACCCGTTGGGACCTTCCCCGAAGGCCGTCGAAGCGGTGAAGACGGCCCTCGCCGAGGCGCACCGCTACCCCGAGCCCACGAGCCGGGCGCTACGCGAGGCGATCGCGTCGAGATGGTGCGTCGCGCCAGACGCCGTCTTCGTGGGTAACGGCAGCGACGAGATCTTCAGGCTCCTCGCGGAGACCTACCTCGAGACCGGCGAGGCCGTCGTCTCGCCGCGGCCGTCCTTCTCCGTCTACGCTTCCGTCGCGCGCCTCGTAGGGGCCCGGGCCGTGGAAGTCCCGTTACGCGGTTTCGAGCACGACCTCGAAGGGATGGCGGAGGAGGCGTCGCACGCTCGATTGGTTTTCCTATGCCGCCCGAACAACCCGACGGGGACGACGTTCGACGAGGCTTCGTTCAAGACGTTCATGGGCGCCGTCCCGCCCGACACAATGATCGTCCTCGACGAGGCGTACGCGGAGTTTGATGATTCCGGGTTCGACGCGAGACCCTTCCTTTCGAGGCACCGGAACCTGATAGTGAGCCGGACGTTCGCCAAGGCATATGGCCTTGCGGGGTTACGCTTGGGATACGCGGTCGGCGACCCCGAGGTCTTACGCCCGCTCTTCACGACGCGCGATCCTTTCAGCGTGAACCGCCTCGCTCAAGCGGCAGGGCTTGCAAGCCTCGAGGACGAGGCGCATCTTCGAAGCACGCTCGAAACCGTCCGCATGGGGCGAACGCAGATCTACGACGCGGCCAGGGCCTTTGGACTATCCTACACGCCGAGTCAAGCGAATTTTGTCCTCTTGGAGATCGGCGACGCGGCGAAACACGTGACCGATTCGCTGCTCAAGGAAGGCATCATCGTGCGTCACACGGAAAGTTTCGGCCTTCCGCATCACATACGGGTGACGGTCGGGACGAGGGACGAGAATGAAAGGTTCATCCAAGGGTTGAGGCGGGCGATCGGAAAGTAGGCGCCAAGGGGTTCACTTGACTTCCATGACGGCGGCGTCCGGTCCCTCGGCTCCCCCGTAGATCTCATCGAACTTGTAATCCTCCCACTTGCGCCTGCCGAGCACTATCTCGACCTCTTGCGGCGTGAGCATGGGGACCGGGTAACGGGCGACGTCCTCCACGGCTATCCGCGGGCAACTCGTGTTCACCCACGCCCCGAGGTGCCGGAAATATTGGAGGATGTCGGGGCTGAAGTAGTTGACCGAGATGATGACCGCCTCTCGACCGTCGGCTTCGAGCACCCGCTTCAGGTGATGGGCGTACTTGAGCCTGTTCTGCCCCACCTTCGTCCCCACGAACACGCCCCACTTCTTCGCACCTTGCGCGCGGGCGATCGCAGCGTAGCGTTGGCGGAGTATCTTGTCCTTGAGAGCGGCGATGTCCCTCGCCGTGTTGTCGACGGGGTCGGCCACGATCATGGGCTTTCCGGTCGCCATCGCAAGGCCGAGGGGATGGAAGTCGCCGGTGCCCACGTAGAGGAAACAATCGACCTCGTCCTCGTGGAGGCTTCCCGCGGTGTAGTTGCAGCCCAGAAGCTGCCCCGCGTCGGCGAGCCGGTTATCCCCCTTGCCGACCAGTGGTTCGAAACCGCCCCTCACGAGCGCCGCTTCGACCTGCGGCAGTTTGTGGCTATGCTGCGCGGTGGACACTATCCCCACCTTGCGGGCGCCGATGCCGGTCAAGAGAGGCACCGCCGCTTCCACGGCCTTTTCCACTTCGACGCGGCTTCTCGCTCTCACGTACATTATCGGCGTGTCTGGGATCAACTTCTCGACGCTCGGCATGGGGGCGTGGCCGAAGTGGACGAGCAGTTCGACGCCTTGGCCGAAAAGGTCGAGTGAAAGGTCGCAAGCCCCATAGCAGGGGTCGCCGCTCACGATGGTGGAAATGCCCGTCGCCTTCTCGATCCCTCTCGCGATGTCGGCGGCGCGGTCGCGAAGGCCATCCGGAAACTGGAGCCCGACGCTTTTCACGCCGCGCTTCCTGATCGCCTCGATTATCCCATCGAGCTCAAGGTCGTAATCGGCGAATGTCCACTTCTCGACCACGGGCGGTCAGATCTCCCCGTGCGCCCGGAGCACGCGGCGAAGAACCGGCAGGAAGCGTTTGAGCGCCGGGCGCATCACGTGCGGCATGACGGTGATGCGCAGTCCCACGGTAAGATTGGCCGGTGTGAGGAGCCACCCTTTCCTCTTCAGCGCGTCCCGTACGACGCTCGGCCGCTTCACGCGAAACGTGACGATGTTGAGGACCGGCGGTGTCGCGAGTCCGACGCCCATCGCCTGGAGTTCGCTTGCGAGGAAGCGGGAATCGGCGATGCACGTCTTCACCACTTTCCGGTAGCCTTCGACGCCCAGGTGCTCCATGACGGCGTATGTCGCCGCGGAGGCGGCGCCCGGTCTCGTCCCGCGGATGGTGGGTTGCCTTTTGGTCGAGACGTACGGCGTCTCGGTCCCGATGAGGTCGATGTCCGCGCCGTCGCGCGCCGCGAGAAATCCGGACGGGATGGGCGCCATCCCCATCTTGTGGCCGTCGACGGCGATGGTCGAGACGCCGCCGTTCTTGAAATCGAAGGCCGGGCAGGCAACGTCGCGCGGCAGGAACGGGATCACGAAGCCGCCGAAGGAGGCGTCGACGTGAAGGTGGACGCCGGCCGCGGATGAGATCCTCGCGAGTTCCGGGATGTCGTCGACTGTGCCGAGTTCCGTCGTCCCCGCGATGCCGACGATCGCCGCGGTCTCTCTACTCACCAGTTTCCGGACCGCTGTCGTGTCCACGGTGAAATCGGTCCCTACGGGTGCCGTCACGAGCGTGAGGCCGAGGTAATCGGCGACCTTGTTGAAGCTGAAGTGCGCGGTCTCCGGGACGATGACCTCCCGTTTTCCGCTGCGTTTCGTGGCGATGCGCAGCCCCGTGAGGTTCGCATCGCTTCCCCCCGAGGTCGGCGCGGCCCACCCGGCCGCGGGGGCGTTGAGCATCCGAAGCACTCCCCGCAAGGCCTTCACCTCGATCTCGGTGGTCCCCGGATGCAAGTGCGGGTCGCCCATGTTGGTCTCAAGGAAGGCCCCGTACGCGGCGACGGCGATGGGGTGGGGAGCGGTGCACATCGAGCCGAGGATGCGGCCCGACCGGAAGGTGTGGTCTTTCTTTCGGGCCCGAGCGAGTTCGGCGACGACCGATGAACGCGAGCGTCCCCTAGGTTTCATTTTGTTATCAAGGGGCGCGTAAGGGCTTCCCGTTGATAAGCGTATCCGGGTCCCATGTGGAGGACGGCGCTACGGGCCCGCGCCGTTATCCACGCCGGTCGGATAGTTCTGGCTTTCAAAAAGGCACGAAACAACGCCTCTTGAGCTTTTACCCGCCGGTCTACGTCAAGAGCCGTTTTCATTCAGACAAGGTTATAAATCCCTTGGAGTGTGGAAACAGTATGTTCCGCAAGGATGGGAAGCGGGAAGCGGCGCCGTCACGCCCGCACGCGTTCGGCCACGGCGGCGTCGGGGCGCTCGCCCCGTTGTCGCGTTGGGTGGCCGAGACGCTTTCCTACAACGACGCCGACGACGAGGCACGACGGTCGGCCGCGCGAAAGCACTGAACGCGCGCCGGTCCCAAGCCGATCTGGACGGCCTCTTCTTCCGCCCGTTTCTCGCCCCGGCACCCTTTAAGGGACGATTCGCCATTGTGAACCCGATCCACGTGGGCAAGGCCGACAACTTTTCCGATTGGTACAACGACATCGTCGAGAAAGCCGGGCTCATTGACAAGCGTTACCCGATAAAGGGCATGGACGTGTGGATGCCGTACGGGTGGGAGATCATGCGCGCAATGGACGGGCGCATCCGCGCGGAGATGGCGGCGACCGGTCACAAGGAGGTCCTTTTCCCGCTCCTCATCCCACAGACGGAGTTCAACAAGGAGAAAGACCACATCAAGGGCTTCGACGCCCAGGTCTATTGGGTGACCAAGGGCGGCAAGAACGACCTCGACGTCCCGCTCGTCGTCCGGCCGACCTCCGAGACGGCGATGTACCCGATGTTCGCCCTTTGGGTGCGTAGTCATGCCGACCTCCCATTGAAGATCTTCCAAATAGTCAACGTCTTTCGCTACGAGACGAAGCAGACGCGCTCGTTCATGCGTGTGCGGGAGATCCACTTCTTCGAAGCGCACACGGCGCACGACACGTTCGAGGACGCCGAACGCCAGATCGTGGAGGACCTCGAGATCGCCACAAGGTTCGCCCGCGGCCTCGGCCTCCCGTACGTCCTCTCCAAACGCCCCGATTGGGACAAGTTCGCGGGCGCCGACTACACCGTCGGCGTGGACGTCTTCATGCACGACGAGGCGAAGACCCTTCAGATCGCGAGCGTCCACCAGTACAGGCAGAACTTCGCAAAGCCGTACGGGATAAGCTACGAGAAGCCGGACGGCTCCCGCGAGCACTGCCACCAGACGACCTACGGGATGAGCGAGCGGCTCATGGGAGCGGTGATCGGCGTCCATGGGGACGACCGCGGGATAATAGTCCCCCCCGGGATCGCGCCCATCCAGGCCGTGATCGTTCCGATCATCTTCAAGGGCAAGGAGGCGGGAGTCCTCGAATCATGCCGCGCTGCCCTCGCGGAACTCAAGTCGGCGGGCCTACGCGTGCACCTCGACGACCGCGACATCACCGCCGGGTCGAAGTACTTCGATTGGGAGATGAAAGGCGTGCCGCTACGGATCGAGATAGGCCCGCGCGACATCGAGAAGGGCGAGGCGGTCCTCGTGCGCCGGCACGTCTCCGATTTCAAGGCGGCGAAGGTGACGGCGAAACGGGCCCAGCTTGCCGCGGACGTGGCAAAGGCGCTCGAGTCCATAACCGACGACCTGCGGGAAACGGCCGTCCAAAGGATGCACCAGAACGTCCGCACCGTCTCGACCCCGGAGGAGGCGAAGGCGCGCGAGGGGATCTCGGCTTTGAGCTGGTGCGGTGTCGAGAAGTGCGGCCTCGACATCGAGGCGCGAACGGAGAAGACCGTGCTCGGCATCCCGAAAACGCTCGAGGCGCACGATTCGACGCACGTGGTCGTCGATCTCGAAAAGGGCCACCAAGGCAAGTGCGTGATCTGCGGCTGCGAGACGAAGACGCTCGTCTACGTCTGCAAGACCTACTGATCGCGCCGCGCGCGGGGCGGTGAACGCGCGACGCGGGATGCGCAATCGACGGGGCAACCGGTCCCGCAGCAAGGCCTCGGGAAGACGCGCGGCCCCTCGTCTTTCGGCCTCCCTCGGAGCGGGATCGGATGAGGAAGAAATCAACGTACATCCACGGGACATCGGAGGGAGAGCAAGAGCGTCTACGCCGTCTCAACGCGCTCACGAACCTGCCCTTCGTCGATTTTCTATCGCTCTCGCCCGGGGAGAAGGTGCTCGACGTCGGGTGCGGACTTGGCACTCTCGCCCGTGATGTGGCGACGAAACTCGCACCTGGCTCCGTCACCGGTGTCGAGTTCTCGCTCGACCAGCTGCGGGCGCGCCCGGCCCTGCCGGGAAACGTGCGTCTCGTGCGCGGCGACGCCCACGCGCTCCCCTTTGGCGACGACGGGTTCGACGTCGCGTATTGCCGGTACCTCCTAGAACACGTCCCGGGGCCCGTCGAAGTGCTTCGTGAGATGAGGCGTGTTCTCAAGGTGGGAGGCCGTGCGATGGTGCAGGAGAACAACATCCTAGCGACCGCCTTCGATCCAGATTGCGAGGCATTCGACCGCGTGTGGGCGCGGTTCGCGACTCTGCAAGAGCGCCTCGGTGGCGACGCACTCATCGGCAAGAGGCTCTATGGATTGTTTCGCAAGGCCGGTTTCAAGGACGTCTCCCTCAGCGTGCAACCGGAACTCCACCACGTCGGGATGCAAAGCTTCGCCCCGTGGGTCGAGAACCTCATCGACAATCTCAAGCCCGCAGCCCCGGCCCTTGAAGAGCACGGCCTCGCAAGTCGGGAAGAGGTGGAGACAGCGTGCGAGGAGTTATCTTCGCTCCTGCGTATGGAGCACGCCAGCGCCCTGTTCTACTGGAATCGCGCATCGGCCGTGAAGTGACCCACGGCCATGGGACGCGACAAACCGATGATCCGTGGCGATTCCAGGAACCTTTGTGCAATAAAGCTTAAAGACCACGCAAGGCACTGGCTATTTAAGCCCATGAGAGCCACCCCCGTTTTCGGCGCGTTGATCATGGTCGCGGCAAGCCTAGCAGGTTGCGTCGACCCTGGTGCTGCGCCCGTTTCCCCTGCGTCCACCGACGACCAGTCGAAGGTGACCTTGGATTTCGATGCTCGGCTCGACGAGTCGCGCCCGGGAGCGATACTCGGCGTCGTCGGCGACCTCACGTTCGCGCCCCTCAAAGGCGCCAAGGTGTCGATCGACACGATGAACGTCTCGAGGGTTACGGACGAGTCCGGGCGGTACGAGTTCATCGATCTTGAGAACGGCCGCTACCTCGTGAGCGCTTCGCTCGAAGGCTACTTCACGAAGACCGCTAGCGCCGTGGTGAAGAACGGCACCATATACGAGCTCAACTTCAAGCTCGAGCAGATACCTACGAAGAACCCGTACTCGGTGCCTGCCGAGGCGAAGGGCCAGATATCCTGCCACGCGATCGCAAGCCACCCGTTCACGGGGGACGGGACGGAGTACAGTTGCGGCCAACTCGACCCGAACAACAAGGACCGGTTCCGGTGGGACTTGAACGAGGACGCCGCCGGCATCGTCATCGAGATGCGCTACACTCCGCAGACGTCGGCGAGTTCCCGCCTCTCCCTCACGGCGAGCACCGAAGGCTTCGGCGACCTCGACACGGACCTTGGACGCACGATCGGGGAGAACGGTTACGCTCGAATCGACGTAGGCCCGAGCGTCTTGAAGCGGTATTACGCGCGCGGCGGCACGTTCACGTCGTTCACGAAGCTCGCCCCGTCGCTCGGCGACGACGAGCAGGACACGAGCGGCGGCCTCGCCGTGAACCAGCAGTTCGAGATCGTGGTGACGGTCTTCTACGTCTTGCCAGGGCCGGCCAACTATTCCGTCTACCAAAAATAAGGCCTGGCAGCGCGGTCCGGCCTCACGCGCACGGATCACCCCGTTTTGATGCCCGCCGTGGATTCTGCCGGTGCCGAAGGATTAAGGTTAAGTCGGGGTGCCGTATTCCTCGAACCCCGGTGCGCCATGGGAATCTTTGACAGCATCAACCGCGGTTGGAACCTCACGAAGGCGAGCTACGAGGTCTTGAAGCTCGACAAGGAGCTCCTCCTCTTCCCCATCATCTCCACGATCGTCATGGTCATCCTTGCGGGCGGCGTCTTCCTCGGCATCGCGATCCCCGCGGCATCGTCTGGCAGCGAGATGTTGTTCTACCTTGCTCTTCTCGCAGCATACATCATGGGGACCTTCGTCGTCATCTTCTTCAATGCGGCCATCATCGCGTGCGCGAAGATCCGCTTCAGCGGCGGGAACCCGACGCTTGCCGACGGGATCAACGCCTCGATGCGCCACATAGGAGCGATCTTCCTGTGGGCCATCATCGCCGGCACGGTCGGTCTTGTCATCCGGATGCTCGAACGCGACAGCAGGTCGTGGATCACCCGCATAGTCATCGGCTTCGTCGGCGCCGCCTGGGCGGTGGCCACGTTCTTCGTCATCCCTGCCATCGTCCTCGAAGGCAAGGGGCCTGTGGAGGCGATGAAGTCGAGCATAGAGGTCGTGAGACGCACGTGGGGCGAGATGGCCGTGAGCCGCTTCGGGACGTGGGTCATATTCTCGATCCTCGGTCTCATAGGCGTCATCATGCTATTCGCCGTGATCCTCCCGGCGAGCGCGGCACTCGGGCCTTCCGGCTTCATCATCGGTGCCAGCCTCTTTGTGCCCTACGGTTTCATCATCGGTGTCGGCATCTTCGTGTTCTACATGGTGCTCGTGTCCGCAAGCTATGCGGCGATAAACGGCATCCTCACGGCCGCTCTGTACGAGTACGCGAAATCAGGCCGCGCCCCCACAGGGTTCGACGCCAACATGCTCTCCTGAAGGGCAGTGGCGGTCGATCGACGCCGAAGAGAAAGCCAGGACCCCGGGGAATCCCGCGGACAGATATCCACGACGGACCCGTGGGCGGCCGCGTAGGCCCCACCTTAACTGGCAAAACGCCTCTCCTTGAATCTCCCCCTTTGGGCCATATCCCGTAACCTAGGCCTTAAAAGCCGCCTTCCATAGAAGCAATTCCGATGGACGCGTGGATCGAGTTCCTCCTCAATGAGGTGGAAAGCGTCAAGAATCGCGGTTGGGCGCAAGAGAAGGATGCGCAGCGTGCGGGCCTCATCGACGCTTTCATGACGAATTTCAAGTTCCCCGTGGAATCGCGGATCAAGGGTTACGTCGTGGGGACGAGCAGCGTGCGCATCCCGCGCCTGAAAGTGAACGTCCGTGCGACGACCCGCAGCTCGCGTGGGAATCCTGGCTCCTCCGCTTCGGGTTCCAGCACGTCCCCGCGAAGCGTCGAAGCGAATGAGACGCGACGCCCGCACGGCGTGATGCTCGATTGTATCGAGGTGGTCCCCGAAGGGTGGACCGACGCCGCGTACGATCTCCTCGGTGGCCTATTCGTGCCCTGCGAACGGAAGCTCGAAGCCGGCTCCGTGATAAGCGCCGACATCGCGATACTGGACCCTAAGAGCTACATCTACAGGAAACCGGGTTTCGCGTGCGAGCCAAGGCGGCTCGACGTCCTCGTGGCGGTAGAAGCATAGACGGGGCCGCGAAGGAGCCCCATGCCACGATACATGTAGGCCGTGGGGCCCGACGCTCGTCAATTTTTCTTTGGAACTTCAAGTCCTAGGCCGCGGGCCACCTTTTCCATGGCTTCGACGTAGGAGTCCGGGCCGCACTCAAGAAGTTCCTTCACCAACGCGGTCGCGTACTCGGCGAGTTCCGCCTCCTCTTTCGAAAGCAGCCATGCGTCGTCGCGCGTCCCGCCCAACACGCGTCGCACCGCCGCGGACAGCGGCCTCAACGTCGGCATCTTCTTCTCCTCGGCGATGAGGATGCGCAGCGCTTCGGAACGGCCGTGGGCACGGTATTCCTTCGCCACGGCATCGAGGACCGCCAACTCCGGTGCGATGCTCTTGAAAGACGGGAGCTTGCCGACGATCGAAGTGCGCTTCGAAGCCTTCTCGGCCGAGCGCAGTTTGTCCATGGGGCTTCCGCCGCCCGCGAGGATGCGTTTCGCTGCCGCTTCGTCGCCCGCGACGGCCGTCAACGCCGCTTCGCCGCGGGTCGGGAAGAAGCGTTCGATGACCTTTGCGGCCGTGTCGTCCTCGACCACCACGACGCCGTCGTGACCGTCGAGCATGGCCTTCAATGCCGTCCTTTCGAGCGCGTCGGGGTCGAGCGCCTCGATGAACGCCCTCGCGTCGCTTGCGAAGAATGAATCGCCACGGACGTAAAGCGGCCCCGGAAGGGCTTGGAGCGCCTGTTTCCTTTGGGCGCGGGTCTTGCGCAAAAGGTCGCCGTCGCCGATCTTGCCCTTCCAATAGTCGTCGAGGATCGAAGCACTTGCCTCACTTGGGACGTTAGGCTCGTCTCCCGCATAGAGGTCGAGGCGATGGAGCTTCGCCTCCACTTTGAAATGCTCCCGTGGGGACGCCGTGCCGATGTGCCCGAAGAGCCGCGACAGCGAATTGGCGTTGCCGTCGCATCTTGCGCATTTGAGGAAACGGGCGTTGGCGCCTCGCCACGTGATCATGAGGTGGTCGGACTCCGGGACGACCGTGATGTGCGGGCATGCGTGGAAACCCGGGGCCTTCTCGATGAGACCCAGGAGCTTCGCTTTCTCCGCGATGAACCCGTCAGGCGGCTGCGGCGTCGTCCCGGAGCACAGCATTTCGTCCTCCATCGCATAGAAGTTGAGGCCCTTCTTCACGACGAGGTTGTGCATTGAAAGAAGCCTCAGCATCCGGTCGTCGTGGTGCTGGAACCCGACCAATTCTTCCTTCAGGGCGCCTCCGCGCACCGCATACGGGACGACGTTCGTCCCGATCCGCATGTTGGCGACGTAAGGGACGGAGCCCGTGAGGGCAAGAAGGAGCGTTGCCGCATACGCCCTGACGACGCGATGCGTGAAGAATCCCTTCGTGTGCCGGATCAAGCGTTTCTCGTCGCCGCGGTCGCGACTCACACGTTCGAGCTCTCTTGCAATCCTGCGGGAAGGGCACTTGTCGTTTCCACAGATGCAACGCGGGGCCGCGGTCTCGGGGTTTTCCGCGAGGTGCCTGGCGTTTCGGATGAGGTCGGCCTCCTCGACGCGGCCGGTGCTTCGAACGAGCGACCTACGCTGTTTCTTGGCCAATGCGCTTCACCACGTTAGGCGCGAAGCGTGGAATAAGGATTCTGTCCGAAGGATGCATGTGGGAGGGTCGTCTCCACCTCGAAAAGGGGTCGCGGTCACTTGGCCTTGACCCAGGAGAAGTTCCGCAAATACGCGGTCTTCCCGAAGCCGCAGGACGCGCACACGCGATGTCCCGCATGGAAGGAGTGCTTCCCGCAGCGGCGGCACCGGACGTGGGTCTTGGAGTTACGCTTGCCCTTGGACGCGGTTCCCTTGGACATCGGCTAGACCGTGGAAGCGAGGAATGGAGCACCCATATAAAAACGTTCCCAGCACCTTTTGCGAAAAGGTGCGTCAAAAGCCGGCCATCTTCGCGACGCTTCGCGTCGCTCGATGACCGTTAGGGACTGATATAGATGATATTGTCGCCTCTGATTATGACCGTCTCCCGCTTCGTCGTCTTTTCCTCCGGGGTCCCCGTCTTCTCGACCTCTTCCACGTTCTTCAGGACGAGATTCATGTGCGGGTGGTCGTAGCCGTCGAGTGTGCCTCGGTACTCCCGGTTGCCACGTAGATGCACGATGACGCGGCCGTTGAGGCTTCCGTGGAGGACATCGAGCGGCTTCTTCGACATGGACACTCCGCGATGATTCAAGAGTTACTTATACGCTCGTATCTCAGGGTCAGCGGCGGCGCGACGCGATGGCAAGAAGTAGCGCTCCGGTGGCTGTCGCCATCAATACGGCGCCCATCTCGAAGCCGGGCGTCCGCGTGGTGTTCCCGCCTGCCGTCGCGTCTTGTTGTGTGGGGTTCCCGCCCGTCTCGCTGGCGGGTGTTGCCGGGGCGGCGCCAGTCGTCTCTTTGATCGTGAGCGTGCGCATGTTCCAGAGATCGCCAGGATCCGGCACGCCGTCGCCGTTCACCGCGTTCACCGAAAGTCTGAAGGTAACGTCGCCTGTCCCTCGCGCGGGCGCCGTCCAATGGACCATCCATTCGCGCTGGTCGTTTCCTGCGGCCGTATGCGTGGCGGCACCGGATTGGATGCGATAGCTCGTCTCGCCGCTTGGGGCGTGGAAGCTTCCGGCCGAGCTTGCGAGAGCGAAGCCGCCTTGGTTCTGCTGCACGGGGAGTGTGGGAAGCCCTCCGCCGATGACGACTTTCAGGGAGTACGACTGCATGGCCACGTATTCGCCGGGCGCTTCGAGTGTCGCTACGATGGTCGTCGAAGGTTGGAGGCCGTGGCAGCCTTGTCCGCCGCAGCCAAGGGCGGCCCGGTCGCCGAACCCGTCGGCATGCGCCGCGACGTCGCTTGCGATGGAAAAGAACGACAATGACATCGCGACGAGGAATACGCCGACCTTGAGGGCCCTGGCCTTCATGCGCTCTAACCATGGGGCGCGCTGATAAGCCTTGTTGGGCGGCAGTCGGCCTTCCAACCTCACCGGCCCGCGATCATCTCGAGGAGCTTGTACCGCCGCACGCGCCCCACGCCGGAGCGTTCCTCCTCGGGGACAAGCCTCACCTCGTCGTAGATGTGGAGGAGTCTGTCCGTCGTGCCTTCTATCGCGTAGCTTTTCGCCGTCTCGATGGCGGCCGAGCTGACGCGCTCGCCGTGCCGGTACGCCTCGACCGCGTGGCGCGCGAGGCCACGCGAGTCGCCGGGGTCGAACATGTACCCGTTCTCGCCATGCCTCATGTAGTCGACGAGCCCGCCGGCCGATGCGCAGACCACCGGTGTGCCCTTGTGCATCGCTTCGAGTGCCACCATACCTTGTGTCTCGAACTGGCTTGGCATCACGAAGACGTCGGCGCGCTCGTACAAGGCGCCGAGTTGGGCGTCGGGGATGTATCCTGTGAAAGTGAAACGATCGGAGAGCCCTGCGTTTCTCACTTGGTCTTCGTAGTGTGCTTTGGCCGGTCCTCTACCGGCGACGATGAACTTCGCGTCCGGGAGGGCGTCGATGATCTCCGGCGCCGCACCGATGAGGGTCTCCAGCCGCTTCTCCAAGGCGATGCGTCCGGCGGAAAGCACCACGGGTGTGTCTTGCGCGAGGCGTAACCCATCGAGGATCGAAGCGTCGGTGGCCGCGAAGCGCGAGTAATCTACTCCGTTCGGGACGACGTAGAGCTTGGCGATGTCGGTCGGGCGTTCGGCAAGGATCGCGTCCTTCGTCGCTTGCGTGGGCGCTATCACTGCGTCGCACCGGCGGAAGTACCATCCGAGATGCGTCCAGATGAAACGCGCGAGCGTCCGCTCGCCGAGTTCCGATTTCGCGATGTAGTTCGTGGCGAGGTCGACGCGCGTGTGGTACGTCATGACGAGCGGCAGGTGCAGCCAGCGCGCGACCCACACCGCCCGTAGCCCCATGAACGCCATCCCGTGGCTGTGGACGAGGTCTATGCCGAGCCTTTTCACGTGCGAACGGACGGGGTACGGAAGGACCGGCAACCTGTAGTCGGGGTATGAGCGAAGGGGACGTCCGGGGAAGAAGATCACGTTCGGGTCTACGTTGGTCTCGCGGCTCGTGGCATCGCCCGGGGCGAAGATGAAGACCTCGTGGCCCTGTTTTTCGAGAAGCCGTCGAGTCGAGACGAGCGATGTGACCACCCCGTCGATGGTGGGTAGGTACGTGTCGGTGAACATCGCGATGCGCAATTCGTCCTCACGGCTCCTTGGCCGGGTGAATGCCGGCGTCGGTCACGACGCCGAAAGCGGCGAAGGGGCCTATTAGGTGCCGTGTCCCGCGCAGCCAAACAGCCGTATTTTTCATGGTCGAAGTTCGGCTTTTGCCGAACCTCCATCTTTTGATATTCTGAAAAGCCTCAGCCGCTCCAGGTTGACGCTGTCCCGGACGCGCCAGGCGACCGTGAACGCGATCCCCGCAAAAAGCCAACCAGCGAGGATGTCGACGAGCCAATGGACGCCGATATAGAGGGACGCTATCGGGATGCCGACCGCAAACAGCGTCGCTACAGCGGCATAACGCCTGTGGCCGCTCGCCCACGCGACCGCCGCAAGGCCCGCGGAGAGGCCGCTATGAAGACTCGGGATCTCGTTGTTCGTCGTCGTGAACTTCCAATAGGATTCGGCGACCCCGGGCCAGATCTCCGGCATCCGGAAGTCGATCACGGGCCCCGCGTACCACGCGTTCGCCGGGTCCTGCGAGACCACCCAAGGGTCGTAGACCGGGAAGAAAAGGTAGAGCGGGATCGCGAAGACGTACGTGATCGCGACGGTGAGGACACAAAGCCGCAACGCCTTCGCGTCCTTGACCAGGATGTAGAAGACCGGGCTGAAATAGATGAGGAACGGATAACCGAAGAGATAGATCGCGAGCAGTGGGTAATCAATGGAAGGATGGCTCACGGTCTGGAAGACCGCGACCGCGTGCCCCTCGAACGAGTAGACGAGTCCGGTGAAGTCCCAACCAAGTGCGTCCGTCACGGCTTGATCGACGTTTATCTCGACGAAATGCACAACCATCACGAAAAGGAAGAGGACCACGAACGGGACGCTCTCGTCGACGGAGTACGCAGTGGGCCAATCAAAGCGCCCCCGTGAATACACGGGCGGTTCGGCGAGGACGAAGAGCGCCAACGCGATGAGCAGGAAGTTTCCGCCGAGGATGATCCCCCATGTCGTGATCGCATCGGTCATCTAGGCGTCCCACCCCCTCGCGTTCCGTCCACCTCCAGCAACGCCGTCTCCCGTCGCCTAGAACTTCTCGCCCGTGATGCGCTCGTAGAGGTTCATGTAAAGAGCGCTGACCTCGGCCGTGACCGCCCCCGGAAGGGCCGGGATGTCCGGCTCGGGTGTACGCGCCTCCCGCGCTTCCTGGAGCTTCTCGTAATAGCCGACTTTCCTGTAATACTGCCTCACGTGCTCTTTGGAAAGCTCCACCGTCTCGCCGGCCTCGAACCTCTTCTTGTCCCACCACCGGTCCTCGTCGGCGGTGCCGAACGTGTCGATGAGCATGAGTTCACGGTCTTGGTCGAACGCGAACTCCTTCTTGCCATCGACGTGGACAAGCCCGCGCTCCGAGGCACCCCTCGCTATCTCCTCGTCGATTCGAAGCACGGTGCGCTTCACGTTCTCGAGCTCCGTCTCGTTGAGCCCGGAGATCCGTTTCGCCTCGTCCTCCGACAAAAGGCGATCCACTTTCTCGAGTTTCGTCGTGAATTCGAGCATGGGCCTTGGAAGCTTCTCCGCATACTTCGGTGCGTGTGCCTTGGAAAAGCCGAGCGTCTCGGGCTTTACCTCACCGGCCTTCAATCGATCATGGAGCGAGCCTGCGACGTAGTGGCGGCAGATGACCTCGAGCGGGATCAAGTAATTGGTCGTCTTGTGGTCCAGCTTCGCGTAGTCCGCGATCACCTGGACACGGCGCACCCGCATCTTGTCAGGCGCGTTCTGGGAGAGGAAATGCGTCTTGATCCCGATGCGTTCGACGCGCTTGAACCAGAATGCGCTGGTCCGGGCGAGGGTCTCGCCCTTTCTTGGGATGAGCGTCGGGATGACCTTGTCGAAGACGCTTATCTGGTCTGTGAAGTGGAACTCAAGTTCCGTCTGCGAGACACCGTAGACCTCCTTCACCTTGCCCTTCCTGAGAAGCTCCATGCTCATCGAAGGGAAGAAAGGATACACCGTTTTTACGCTTTCTATGCTTGGATTTTTATGCGGTACGCACATACGCGTGGGCGTGGCTCGGACAAGAGGGCGGTTGGTCACCTTCGAAGGTATCGACGGTTCTGGAAAGACCACGATCGCGAGATCAGTAGCCAAGGAGCTCCGGCTAAGGGGGCGGGAAGTGCTCGTGACGCGCGAACCCACGGGGTCCTGGCTCGGGGACGTCGTGAAGTCGAGCCTACGGAACAAGCCGGGTCGCCTGGCGGTCGATCCGTTGGCGCAGGCGCACTTGTTCATGGCGGACCACGCCGGGCACTTGTCGGGCATCGAGAAGGTCCTCGACTCGCCGAAGACCTCGGCGATAGTACTTTCCGATCGCTTCAGTGATTCAATGATCGCCTACCAGGGGGCGACCCTCGCCTCGCGCCTCGGCGGCACGGGGAAGGCTATGCGCTGGCTGGAAAACGTGCAGGCCGCGTACGACCGCGCCCCCGACGTCACGTTCCTCATCGACGTGCCGGTACCGGTGGCCATGGCGCGCCTCGAAAGCCGTCGCACGCTAACGGATTTCGAGCGTCCGGCGTTCCTTGCCAAAGTGCGGGCCAACTATCTCCGCCTCGCGAAGCGCGAATCACGCTACGTCACCATAAACGGTAATAAGCCCGCAGGCGAGGTGGCTGCCGATTGCATGGCGGCGCTTCGACGCCGCCGCATCGTCTGACGCAATCGAGGATATAAATGGCCGCAGTCGATATCCGCTCCGCCGTGGCGACGAGGCGTCCTGCCGTGGACTTCAGGGGCAGATCCTACGCCCCGGGAACCGTGTTCAGGAGCGGCCTCGCGGTCGCCGTCTTGTCCCTCTTCGTACTCATCTACTCGTACAGCGGCGAACGAATCTACTTCGTCCAGTACTTCATCCTCGCCATCATCTCGGCGATCGTCCTTTCCGTCTCGACGGTCGTCGCTTGTTGGGGCCGCGTCAACATGCCCCGTTCACAACAGGCAAGGCGCGCCCCTTCGAACCCGGGCAAGGCCCGCGGCACGCCGATCATTCTGACGACGGCGCCTTCCGCGCCGCCCGCGGCCCCGGCCGAGGAGGGTGGCGTGGAGGTGGTCGCCCGCCCACGTGCCGTATTGGAAGAAGGCGCGCCGGAATCGCGGGCGGGGCCGTCCACAGCCCAGGGTGAGGCATCCGTTCCTCTCACGACCGTCCATATCGCCTGCCCGAGATGCAAGACGCGGTTCAAGGCGGAAGGGCTGAGGCCGTTCGTCGCGAAGTGCCCGACCTGCGGCGCCAAGGGCAGGATCAAATGAAGGCCTGAAGCAAAAACGGAGAGAGAAAAAAAAGAAAAAGAGCCAGCCTTATCTCTTGCGGCTCTTCTTCTTTGCCTTTGCTTTTGTTTTCTTCTTTTTCGCTGCCAAAGTCTTCACCACGTTTTTTCTGCGTAGTCTGCTGATCTTGACCCGACGCGGCGGCCGCGCGGGAACCTGGCGTGAACGCAAACTCAGAAGCGTCGACTCGAGTCTTCCTATCTCGGCCCGAAGCATCTCGTTCTCGGCTTCAAGCGTCGACAATTCCTGCCGGGCAGAGTGCAACTCGTGCTCCAGCATCCTCACTTGCTCGGGGTCGGCGCCGGTCTCGACCGGCGCAAGCGAAGCATCAGACGACGTTGGATCGGAACCGGCGACCGTTTCCTTCTTCAATTCCTCGAAGACAGCGCCGTTCCCATCGTCAAACGCCATGGTCTTCTGGAACGAAATTGAGTAAGTCGATAGATAAGTGTTGTGAATTGGTTCGATGAAAAGCGCGCAACGTCGCGTTCCGTGCGCGTTTCTCCTATGATTCTTCGCGGATCGATCAGCGATTCGATGGCGTGTGACGCTTGCGGATCATGACCTCGCCCGTCGCGGCATTGCGGATGCGCGTGCGCAACACACCACATTTCTTGCAACGGTAGCCCGCAGTATCTCCGAACGGGACGGTGCCTCCCGGCGTGCCGGAATCCTCGAAGAACGCTTGTTCGGTGTTGCACGTTTCGCAAAGGCCACGGATGTCGGGCGGGCGGGGCATCGCCAACGCCAACGAAGTGGGCGCGAAAAGACTTTTCGAACGCCACGACCACGTTGTGTGACCCGTGCACGGCGCTCCGCGGACTTCGGCTTCGCCTTCGTCCGCTTACTCCGATGTTCTCGCTGACGCTCGAAGATCGTCACTTCGATGACTAGCTTCGCTCGTCATCTTGTCCTCGCGTTCTCGCTCACGCTCGAACGCTCGGATTTCGATGACTAGCTAGCACTCGTCATCTCGCTTCCGAACAACTCGCTGACCCTCGTTGTTCGTCAGCGTCGCCGACTCCGGCTTTGCCGTCGTCCGCTTGCGCCGATGTTCTCGCTGACGCTCGAACATCGTCACGCCGCGGAACGGATTTGAACCGTTGACCGTCCGGTTAACAGCCGGACGCTCCACCAGACTGAGCTACCGCGGCACGACCCTTTTTGGCCAAGCCAAAAAGCGGCGTACGTAACCCCATATCGCCTAGCCCGCGCGGAACCGACGGTTCCGCCAGGGTCGACAGAAAAACTCCGACGGACCGTTCGGCACGGGCCGGTCGTTTTTCCCTCGGCTCTGCCGACAAAGAAGCGCCCGATAATATACTTGCGGTGGCACCGTCACTGTTGACCGAGGGTCTTTCTCAGGTCCGCGACCGTGTTCGCCATCGAGTTCAGCAGGTCTTTCAGGTTGGCGAGGAAATCGTAGACCTTGGCCGTCGTCACCGCGCCTTGAGGCGACGGCTCGATTAGACCCTCCGATTCGAGGATACGCAGCGAATACCTGACCTTGTGCTGGGGGAAGCCCGTGATCTCGGCGAGTTTGATGATGCCCACGGGTTGGTTGTCCATCACGGCCTTGAGCATCATCACGTGCCGCTGCAAGAGCTCTATCTCCTGCTCGATCTTGCCCGTTATGGTGCTGGCCTGGTCTGGGCGGGTTGCCTCAAACTCGCTACCCTCGTCAAGACTCATTCAGGCTCAGCCGACCCCGTTTCCTGGCGAATAGACGAGCCGGACCTTCGACCCCGTTTCCCGCCTGCGCCTTCTTCGCGTCGCGGCCGCGATTCCACTCTTCGCCCTTAAATGTCGCGGTATCTCGCAATCACTCCCATCTTAGGAAAACAGCGCCGGGAACGGCTAAGGCCAGGCAAGTTGCGGTGGAGGTGGACTCGGTTGGCCGGCGTAGATGACGAGGACGATCATCAGGAAGTCGAAGAGGAAATGAGAGACGATGGGCGCGATGACGTCCCCGGTCCGCCTCCGGATCAAGCCGTAGACGACGGCTAGGGCGAATGTCACTAGCACTTGGAGGACGTTGAGGTAGCTTGCGTGCGCCAGGCCGAAAAGCACGGCTTGGCCCCAAAGGCCGATCCGGGGTTGGAGGAACCCCCGAAAGAAGAGTTCCTCGCCTACACTTGCGAAGGCCGCGACGAGAAACGCCGTGCGAAGGTCCAACGCGGAGGCGATCTGGAGGGCTCGCGGGTTCGTGGGCGCTTCGATGCCGTAGCCGAACAAGAAGAGCCCGATGACGCCCAACGCGCCGAAGATGAGGAGGGTCGTCGCGACGCCGAGGAACACGCGGTTCGGGAGGCGGTCTGTGGCAAGGCCTAGTGCCCCGACCGTACCGAGCCCCGGTTTTCCGTCCACGAGTCCGACCCACACGACGACCGGGACCATGTACAGGATGAAGTTGAACATGAGCGCGACGACGATGCCGGTCGCGGACGGTAGCGTAAGGTCGTCGAAGGTCTTTCCGAGCCGGTCGATCGACTCGTAGTTGTACAACGTCTCCCCGACGATGCCGATCCCAATGATGACGAAGAACAGGAGCGCCATGACGCTGCCGGCGAAGACGTGGTCCCATCGGCGCACTTCAAGGCCGGCCCGTCGACATAGGGGTTCGAGCAGGCGCGGCGAGATCGCGTAAAGGCCGAAGGCCGCAGCGAGAAGCGAGCCGACCACACCCACCGCCCATGGCGTGTATGTGTAACCCTCTGCGACGAGCTCGGCGGCCCGGGCGAACACGTACCAGATCACCGCGGCGCCAAGGAGTGCCGTGGTTAGTCGAAGGCCCACGAGACGCTTGGCATCCGGGGGGCCATTCTCTTCGTTCGGCTGCAACGGCGCCCCATCGGATGGGGCGATATAGTATCTTCTAGGCGGGCCGGGCCACCCCTGCCTCTGGCGCGCAAGACAGGCGAGACGTCCCGCCGAAACTACTGAGATCGGCATGCCCGCCGTTCGACGGTTCCCGGCATTTGTTGAAATCTACATTAGGGGGTTGAACCCATATGGATTCGGTCATGAAATTCACGGTGGTCCTCGAAGAAGCAGCCGAAGGGGGTTACATAGTCCAATGCGTGGAAATCCCCGGCGCAATATCCCAAGGCGAAACCGTCGACGAGGCGCTCGCCAACGCGGCAGACGCGATCAAGGAGATCCTTTCCGTCCGTCGTGCCGACGCCAAGCGTGTGGCAGAGATCCAGCACGGCACCTTGGCGACGGTCGAAGTGGATGCATAGATTACCGCCCGTTGTCCCGCATGGCCGATGGGTCCTTTTGGCCGGTCCCGGATGATTCGATTCGCTCATCATCCGCGCCACGATTCTGCTCTCTGATACAGGTCGAACCGCGGGCGCGCTAGACTCTTATACTCGGATTCGCTTGGCGATTCCTCGGCCCAGAATGAAACGCAAGTTTCATTCGGGCCAGGTGAAGTGAGGCTTCACCCCGGCCCTCGTGGACTCGCCATGGCTCGTCCACCGGGCCTCGCCGAGCTCGCTTCGCTCGCTCGGCTTCGGGCTCATGGTCTAGTTGGTTATGACGGCGCTCTCACACAGCGCAGATCTCCGGTTCGAATCCGGATGAGCCCATGAAAGGCCGAGCGAAGGCGAGGCCGCTTCATGGGTCATCCGGAGTCAAGATGACGAGCGTTTGCGAGTCATCGAAGAATCCGGATGAGCCCATCGACGAGCGTCGCGAGGACATGGGCGAGGCCGGATTCAAGGTGGCGAAGCAATGCGGAGTCATTGCAGAATCCGGTTGAGCCCATCGCGTAGCGAAGCGAGGAGGTGCACGAGCGCGGATTCCAAGTGGAAGACGGACCGGAGTCCACGGAGCCGCGGTGAAGCAAGGGTTCACCGGGGAATCCGGATGAGCGCAACTTGACTCACGTGATTCGGTTCCACAGCCTAGTCGCTGGTCGGCCGACGGACCTCGTGAAGGGACGCGACAGCATATCTGGTAGCTTCCCCTCGCCCCGATCTCTTGACCAGGCCCAGCCCTTCGAGATCCCTCAGGCGGCGTTGGACGGTCTTGTCGCTCGCTCCTGGAAAGAAGACACGTGCCTCTCGGAATCGGAAGGATGCCGCCTTGTGGATGTAGACCCATTCCAGAAGTTCTTGTCCCCCAGCCTCGAGATTCGGAGGGATCCGTTGGAGGCGGTCGCCAAGCAAATGGATCCTTACGTATCCGTCGACCACTGTACTGGCGAAGTAGTTGGCCCAGCGTTCTGGTCTGCCAACGTCGGCCTCCTCGAGCCCAGCGTAATACTCCCCTCGGTCCTCGTTGATGGTGTCGTCGATCGGGCAGTACCTGATGTTCGGGAGGCCACCGATCGCGAGCACCGTAAGGGTCGCAAGCCGGCCGAGACGCCCGTTTCCATCGCCGAAAGGATGTATCCGTTGGAATTCGTGGAAGAAGTAGGCAGAGCGCGCGAGTACGGGTAGATTTTGGGACGGGCCGTTGAGCCATGTGAGGAGTTCGTCCAGGTCTTTTTGGACGCGTTCCTTTGGCGTGGTCTCGAGGACGCCGTGGGGTCCGACGACCACATTGTCCTGCGTTTTCCATTGGCCGGGTTTCGCGTCGTTTTGGAGGGGGACGCCCGCGAAATATTCTCGATGTAATTGGCGCAGGTCATCCTTGCTCAAGGGAAACGACGCGCGTGGAAGGTCTTCGACGAGACGGAAGTAGTTCAGGACTTCGACCTCCGTTGGGAGAACGCGGCCGGGTCTCACCGCTCCGGCTTTGTAGGTTCGGTAAAGTTCCTCGACGCGGGCAAGCTCGATCGGTCCGGCGTCGATGTTGGTCGTTCCCCACCCATTGCGGATGAGTGCGTATTGGTAGAGGGTTTGGCGGACGCGAAGACTGAGGCGATCGCTGGGGACCCCCGCGTCCAACCGGCGGGCTTTTTCGCTTTTCTCGAGAAGGAATAGGCTGGATTCCAATGTCCGCATTAATACGGTCATATATCTGATATAATATTTATAATTTATTAAAGAATGACTGTGTTAATCAGGTCGCCAATCCTGTCATCACGCTCTTCGATCGGGTAATCGGTTGTCGGTCTTGTTCGCCAATGGTCGCCTCCAACTGCTTCCCCAAAATGAAGGTCTCGGCTCATCCTCCAGCTGGCCATGACGGCGCTCTCACACAGCGCAGATCTCCGGTTCGAATCCGGATGAGCCCATGAAAGGCCGAGCGAAGGCGAGGCCGCTTCATGGGTCATCCGGAGTCAAGATGACGAGCGAAGCGAGTCATCGAAGAATCCGGATGAGCCCATCGTCGGCGCGTTGCCGGTCTTTCGTGCCCGGGCCGTTCACGAAAAAGACGGCGCGCGGCGTCGCAGCCTCCAACTAGGTCGGAACGGCAGTTTTGAAGAAGGGAACGCCCTGGAGCCGTCTTTTACGATAGCACCATAAACATTAAGAACAAACCCCCTCTTGACCTCAAACAGCATATCCAATATGCTTAATTAGGCTCCTCGCGAGTCTAAGAGTGGTAGCGGCCCAGACCCAAGAGCAGAAAAGGCCTGTTTTTCGGGGCGGGGAAGCTATCTCGTGAATAAAATAGAAATGGGTAAATACTTCGCGTCCGTAGGACGGAATCGAAGGAAAATACACTAAAAAGGAGACAAGGGAAGATGACGAGCAAGAAAGTCTTGGGCTTGGCGTTCGTGGCGGTTGCAGCATTGGCGTTCATAGTGCTTGCGCCGGCTGCGGAAGCACAAGCTACACAGACGAACACCAATGTCATCATCACGCCAATAAACGAGAAAGTGAAACCCCTCGCCGGATCTGTAAGCATGCCGATCAAAGTATGCTACACATACACGCCATCCTCGACTGCCAGTTTACTTCCCACGAAGGTAACGATTACGGCCGCTTCTGAACAATCATACTTCATTGTGACGCCCGTCCCATCCACCAGATTCTTCGCCATCAAGACGGCCAATCCGACCCAGCAAGGATCCGGAGCACAAGTCCAGGATTGTAGCTTGGATGGCGAGATTGTGGTCCAGGTCAGCGCGACCGCGGAGGCACCGGCGTTCACGCCTACAGGCATCACCGTCGATGCAGCGGCCGCCGCCAACGGCGCCAATCTCGAACCGAGCAACAGCAACACGAAGGTGACCGTCGAGGCCGACTTCTTCTCGATACTGGATGCATCCACCCCAATCAGCATCATTAAGGCAACGCCGCAACAGGAAGTCCCCTATCCGATAACAGTCACGAACCTCGGTAACGCACAGACGAAGGTGTTCTTCGACGTGGATTCGAAGCCCCCTGAATGGCAGGTGACGGTTCCCCCGCCGATCACGCTTGAGGCAAAGAGTGCGGGCGGAACGAGAAACCAGAAGGTCGCGACCGTCGTGGTGCTCACGCCCTACAAGAACGGGTACATGAATATCGCCGGCGCGATTACGATCAAGATCACGTCGAATTATGCATTCGATCCCCAGAAGATCGGAGATAGGACGCTGGTGTCAACGCTGACCATCGACAAAGGTTTCTATGTGCCCGGGTTCGAGCCCCTCGCGCTCCTTGGCGGCGCATTGGGTGTTGCAGCCGCGACTGGAAGGTTCCGACGGCCTGGTTAGCGCAAGGGACGGACCGCCGATATGAAGGCCGAACGGCTTGCAGCGCTAATCGTGTTGCTGACGTTATCCGTCTCGGTTCCCACGGCTCGCGCCCAGAGCGACGTATACGGATTCTCCGTGGATGTGGAAAAAGGGTCAATCGATGTTGGCCGGTTGAAAACCGCGCTATTGCCGTTCACCGTCAACGACTTTTCTCGTGATCAGAACCAGCAGGCGATGTCTCATTCGTTCAATGTCCGAGTACAACCCTTGACTAACGACACTAAGGGTTGGGGGGCCGTACCGACAAGATCGTTTTTCAGCACCGTGCCTGGACAGCTTGTGACGTCCGAGATATTGATCTCCACGACCGGGAATCCGCGGCCATACTTCACGAAGTGGAGCGTACTTGTCCGGATGTCCGTCTTCAACGGCTCGTATTACGACGACTCGTTTGAGTTCGAGGCGCGGCTTATCCCATTCTATGAACCGCATCTCCTTATCGCGGACGCCCCCGTGAGCATCGGGCCGTCCGGCGAGGTCCATTACAATGTCCAAGTGACGAATGCTGGCGCATACCCAGACAGTTTCGATCTCAGCGTGGTCCCCACGCTCGGCTGGTTCGCCGGAATACAGCCCAATATCGCCCTGGAGCCTGGCGAGACCGAGATTGTGAAACTCACCTTGGTGGCCCCGTCGGCAAAGGCGTTTTATCAGGGGGAGACGGCGACATTCACGCTCGTCGCGGTCTCAAACACCGACCCTGACTTCGCCTACACGACAATTGCCGTGGCGTCAGTCGCCGGCTTCTACGTCCCGCCGTTCTGGTGGCCGCAGATCGGTCTTGGCGCGGTTCTCCTGTCGATCGTGGTTTCTGGGACTCGCATGAGGGCGCGGCAACGTCGCCTCGAAGACGGGCCTCCGCGTCCGGTGCGGCTCACGCCCGCCCAGGAGGAAGCGATGTTCCGGCTCAGATCCACGGATCCGGAGGCTTACAGGGTGCGTTCGGCGGAACTGCGTCGCATCTACGAGGCGCGGCGCGCCGATTACAAGGCGCACATCAAGGAGCGCCATCAACATTTCCTCGTCGAGAAGCGCCATCAGCGCGCCGAGGCCGCGCGGATCCGCAGGGAACGGAAGGCGAAGGCGAGAGCCACGTCAACGCAGCGTCAGACGGCGGCGCGCGAAAAGGCCCGGATACGCAAGGAAGCCGCCCGCGCCGCGCAAGATAAGAGAAAGCAGATCCAGGGGATCGCGAAGCTCCAAAGGAAAGCGCAGGTGGAAAAGCAACGGGTCGAAAAGAAGGCTTGGAAGGCAGACCGGGGGAAGCGCAAGGCCGAGGCGCGCGCCGCGAAGATCGCCAAGAAGGAAGAGGCGAAGCGGCGTAAACAGCTCGCAAAGCTGGAGAAGGTCAAGCGGAAACTGGTCGCCAAGAAGACGAAGGAGCTCCAGCGCCAGAAGAAGGCCCAACTCAAGGCGTTGAAACAGCAGGCCAAGATGGCAAGAAAACAGAAGTGAACCCCGGTTTCTTCCAAGGCAATCTCGTGGGTGACGGTCGTAGAGGAGACCCAGCCCGAAGCGGCGACGCCCATGGCGGCATCGGCGGGCGGTGGACGCCAACCTGGACCGGCAGTTTTCCGGCTGCATGGCCATGTTCGTCCATTGAAGCCGCAGAAAACGTTAATAGGCCAAAAGCCGAGAGGCGTCAAGATGCGAAAGAGTGGCGGACACCGGGGGCGACCGGCCCTCCTTCTCATGCTCGTCCTTCTCGCACCCACCCTTTCAGGCTGCGTCTCGTTCCAGAAGGACGTCCGTTTGATCGTCGTCGGTTCAGCGCCAAAACAGACGAACGGCCTCACGATCAGCGCGTTCTCCCAGGTCCCTATAATCGGCGGGATCGCCAACGGCCTCGCGACCTACTCGGTATCGAAGGACGGTCACTCGGTCTATCCTCCCGCGGGGGGAAGCGCCATCCTCAACATCGAGGCCGGTCGCGGCACCGTCTTCATCCCCTACAGCAGCTTCGTCGTGGATAACGGGCCCTACGACATCGTCGTGGAGTTCAACGGGGACCGCGGTGTGGCAAAAGTCGACGTGGAAAAATGGGTGAACCACGTCTTCGTGAAGCCCTACGTGGTAAAGGATTCCCTCATGGTGGACGCTGTCTTGGAGAAGAACCGGGGCGACCCGAACTCCAGGATACTCGCGGAGGGCACCTTGCTCCTCGACATCAACTACCACCGCACCGGTTGCAAGGACTCGGCCGAGCGCGTCTTCTCGCTCTCCGTGACGACGCCTAGCGGCGGCCGGGACCCGACCTTCACGCGGGTCTCCGTGCCGTTCTCGGCCTTAAAGGCGACGAGCGGGTACTACACCGCGGAGTCGACCTTCCACAATCTGGAAGCGTATGGGAACAACAACGTCAAGAACGACCCGACCGTGTACGAGGGAAGCTATCCGGCGAATTGTGTCTTCGTCCAACGATGACGGGACTGCCTGGAGCTGCGCGTTTACGAAATCTGGAAAAAGCCCTGCGGCGTTCGGAGGATCGTTGACATGATGGCGGATACCGGGTCTCGTGGCGCCGCATTGGCGAGGGTGGTGGCCTTGGGGCTCCTCCTTCCCATGGTCTCGGGTTGTGTGGGCTCTTCCCCCGACGCTGATTCCGACCGCGACGGCCTCACCGACGCCTTCGAGGCGGCGGAACGCGGGGTCGCGATCAACGGGATCCTCGGGATCGTCATCCACAAGGTCACGTCGGACCCGTTTGACGCGGATACCGACGGTGATGGCCTCGACGATTTTTACGAGGCCCAAGCCGGGACCGACCCGAGCCTCATGGACTCGGATGAGGACGGCCTCTCCGACAAGGACGAGGTTCATCTCTGCACCGAATCAAACGCCGCCACGCATTTCGATAGCGACCGGCCGCTTCCCGATGGGCTTCCGGACGGGGAGGAACTCACGGGGTGGAAGATCGTCGTACGCGGCGTCGCGAAGCAAGTGACATCCGATCCCTGCGACCCGGACTTGGACGACGACGCCGTGAGCGACCTTGACGAGAAACGTCGTGGGACGGACCCGAACTCCAGAGACACCGATTCCGACAAGGCGGTCGATTCGGCCGATGTCGATCCCACGTGGGACCTAGGCGTCGCCTTCACTCTTCGTATCGCGCGAGTGGAGAACAGCAGCGTCCAAATCGACAGCCCCGTCCGCGTCGAAGTGCGTAGCGACGAAGGGGCGAAAGTCGACAACATGAGCCTCAAAGACGCGCCGGGACTCGCCTATTCAGGTGTGGTGGACGCGGGCGACGCGGGGCTTCCCGGAGGCCTTGCGCCGCGCTCCCTTTTCATATTCGTCATCGATTCGGCCGGCCGTGTCCTGAACATCTCGAGCGGCGCGGACCCCCGCGTCTTCCAATTCACTTTCGACCTCACCACGGGAAAGGCGAAATGGGCGTCGGGCGAATCGACGACAGGCACGGGTTTCACATCGGGAACGGAAGCGCGCATTGATTTCATCCTGAAGACGGCGCGCAGTTAGGCGACCGGCGAGAGCGAGGCGATTCGGGTCAGAGCGCGGAGTGTGTCTTCATGGCTTCGAGCAGGGGCGGACAGAATGGCTTCCTGGGCATGGCGCCGGATAGGCGGCTTTTAGCATGGCCAACCGACCCTTACTACGTCCTCTCGAACTTCTTAAGTATTGCCAGCGTGTAGTCCGCGCGGTGCAATAGGGATAATCGTCAAGCACGACAACATCACGCTCATCGGGACGGCGCACGTCTCCCAGAAATCGGTCGACGAGGTGAACGCGACCATCGAGGCGGAGGCGCCCGACATAGTCGCCGTCGAACTTGATGAATTGAGGCACAAGGCCCTTACCGACAAGCAGCGCTGGCAGGAGACGCCGCTCATGGAGATGATGAAGGGCGGGCGCTCCTACTACCTCCTCGCATCCGCCTTCTTGGCAAGCTACCAGCGCAGGATCGCGCGTGAGGCCGGCGTCGAACCAGGCGCGGAGATGCTTGCAGCGGTGAACAAGGCGCAGGAGAAGGGGATGCGCGTGGAACTTGCGGATCGCGACATCTCGATAACGTTGAAGCGCGCCTGGGGCAGGATGGGTTTCATCGAGAAACTCAAGATCGGTTGGGAGTTCATGAAGGCCGCCACCGGCGCCGGGGATGAAGCCGTGGACGTGGAGGGCCTCATGGAAGAGGACGCACTCACTTTGATGATGGATGAACTCTCCCACCACGCGCCGTCCGTGACCGAGGTCTTGGTGAAGGAGCGGGACGCCTACCTGGCAGGAAAGATCCTTGCCGCGGCCAAGGGCGGAAAAGTCGTTGCAGTCTTGGGCGCCGGCCACTTGAAGGGCGTCAAGGCCCATCTTGAGAACCCGGCCGGGATACCGCGGCCAGAAGACCTCACAAGCATCCCAAAGCCGAAGTTCGCGTGGGGAAAGTTCATCGGATCGGCGCTTGTCCTCCTTATCGTGGGACTCATCGTCTACGCCGGTTACCAGGGGGTCCAAAGCGGGAACTTCGACAAGCTCCAGGAAGCGCTCATACAATACGTCCTTATCACGGGCCTCCTCGCCGCCCTCGGCGCGGCTCTCGCTCTTGCCCACCCGTATTCCATCGTTGCAGCCTTCGTCGGCGCCCCCTTCGCCGTCATCCATCCTCTCATCGCGTCGGGCTGGATCTCGGGTTACGTGGAGGCGATGGTCCGAAAACCCACCATGAAGGACTACGAGGGGCTCGCCGAGATGGAAAGTCTCCGCGACTTCTACAAGAACCGCGTGACGCGAGTCCTGCTCGTGGCCGCCTTCACCAACATCGGCGCAATGGTCGCAAGCGTGATAGTCGTGCCGGCGCTTCTCAAGGTCGTGGTCGGATGAACTCGAGCCCGTTCAAGCGAAGCGGTGGCGACGGCGGGGTGAACGACGTGGGTGCGCCGGAGGATGCAGGGGACTACAACGATTATCCCGACCCAGGGGCATTCACGCTTTCCGGAACGGAAATCCTCCACCTGGTCCTTTCCATAATCGTCCTCACGATCGCGTTTGCATTCGCGTTCACCGATTCACGGCTCGTCCAGTTGCCGGGATTCGGAGGCCAGCAGGGGTTCGCGCGAGCCATAGAAATCATGCCCTATTCGGCCCTCATCGTGGTCCTGGGCTTTGCGCTGCACGAACTCTCCCACAAAGTGGTGGCACAGGGTTACGCGATGTGGGCGGAGTTCAGGGCGAGCGCGGGCGGCCTCCTCATAGGCCTGGGGTTTGGCGTCCTCACGGGGTTCGTGTTCGCAGCCCCAGGCGCCGTCCACATCTACGGGAGCAGGGACGACTTCGACGACGAGCGCGATTTCCTCGAGGCGACGGGGAAGATTAGCGTCGTGGGCCCCCTCATGAACATCGTCATCGCCATCGGCGCAGTCGCGGCCTGGATCTACGTGTTCGGCGGCCGGGGCCCGCAGGCCGGCGGTGTCTTCGTGATGCAGCTCATGGCCTTCGTCAATGCGTTCCTCGCCGTATTCAACATGCTCCCGGTGATGCCGCTTGACGGTGCGAAGGTCCTTGCCTGGAACAAACTCATCTACCTGGTCGTCGCCGGGTTCGCGGTCTTCCTCCTCTGGTTCACGGCGTTCGGCGGGTACGCCGCCTTCGTGCCTGGGCGATAGGCGGGCGCAAGGGCAATCGTCGGACGCCTTCCCCGATCGTCGAACCAACGCAAAAGACGGCTCGAACAGGCCACCAAAAAGGTTTCCTCCATACTCTTGTGCCGGCGACCATGCCCCGAGACGCGTCTTGCAGTAGGGTTATCTACCAGCCTCCGGCTTCAAAGGCGGTGGCACGATGAAGGAGAACGTGACGGGGAAGGGCGTAGTCCGCAAGGAAAAGGATTCCCTCGGCGAGGTGTCGGTGCCGGCCGACGCGTATTGGGGCGCGCAGACGCAGCGCGCCGTCGAGAACTTCCCGGTGAGCGGCACGACGATGCCATCGTCCTTCATCCACGCGCTTGGACTCGTGAAGTTGGCGTGTGCCCGCGTGAACCGGAAGCGCGGTCGCCTTGACGGCAAACTCGCGGACGGGATCGAGAAGGCGGCGAGGGAGGTCTGGGAAGGCAAACTCGATGCCCAGTTCCCGATCGACGTGTTCCAGACCGGAAGCGGCACCTCGTCGAACATGAACGCGAACGAGGTGATCGCTTCGAGGGCGAACGAGATCCTCGGCGGGAAGCGCGGTGACAAGTCGCCGGTCCACCCGAACGACCACGTGAACATGGGCCAATCCTCGAACGACATCATACCGACGACCCTCCACGTCGCGGGCGCAATCATGGTGGAGAAGGACCTCCTCCCGTCACTGCGGCACCTCCACTCGGCCCTGGCCAAGAAGTCCCGTGACTTCGACGATGTGATCAAGATCGGTCGCACGCACCTGATGGATGCGGTGCCGATCCGGCTCGGCCAGGAGGTGTCTGGCTGGGCAAGCCAGGTCGAGCACTCGATCGAACGCGTCGAGGCGACGCTTCCACACCTACGCGAACTCGCGGTCGGTGGCACGGCCGTGGGAACGGGACTCAACACGGCGCCAGATTTCGGCTCCGACGTCGCAAAGGAGATCTCCGACCTTTGCGGGCTCAAGTTCGTCGAGGCGAGAAACCACTTCGAAGCGCAGGGAGCACAAGATGGCGTCCTCTGGAGTTCCGCCGCGCTGAACAGCACTGCGGCGAGCCTCATGAAGGTCGCAAACGACATCCGGCTCCTTGCCTCGGGCACCCAGGCGGGGCTTGGTGAGATAATGCTTCCAGCCCTTCAGCCTGGCTCCTCCATCATGCCCGGCAAAGTCAATCCTGTGATTCCGGAAGCGGTCATCCAGGTGTGCGCGCAGGTCCACGGCTGCCACGTCGTCGTGACGCAGGGCGCCCAATGGGGGCAACTCGACCTCAACACGATGCTTCCCGTCATCTCCTCCAATTACCTCTTCAGCATCGGGATCCTCTCGAACGCGTCCCGTGTCCTTGCGGACAAGTGCGTCTCAGGTATGGAGGCGAACCGCGAACGCTGCGCCAGTTACATCGAGTTCAGCGTCTCGATGGCCACGGCACTAGCCCCGAGGATCGGGTACGACAAGGCAGCGGAGATAGCGAAGGCATCCGTCAAGGAAAAGAAGACCGTGCGCGAGATGGCCTACAAGATGAGCGGACTCACAAAGACCGAGGTCGACACGTTGCTCGACCCCAAGGCCCAGACGGAGGCCAAGTGGACGGGCGCGGGAAGCGGCGGATAGCTCAGGCTTTCCGTCGCCCGATGATGAAGAATTTCCCGGGCGCCCTCGGCCCCGGCATGATTGAGCCCTTGGCAGCCTCGCTTCCCGTTGGCCCGCCAGTTCCGTCGCCGTGAAACGCGGTTTCATCCGTTTTCCTCAGACCGGGCGCAGATTTTACGTCGACGCTTTTTTCGCCCCTGGGCGAAAAAAGGGTCGGGGACCACCAGTTCCAATCCCCCATGAGCCGCATCGTCGCCGGCACGATGAGGGCTCTCACGATCGTCGCGTCGATCGCGATTGCGATCGCAAGCCCTATGCCGATGGCTTTGATGAGGACGACGTCGGCAAGGCCGAAGGCGGAGAAGACGATCACCATGATGGCCGCGGCGCCAGTGATGAGCCGGGCACTTCGCTCCAACCCCTCCGCCACGGCGTGCGTGTTGTCCCCGGTGCGCACGTACTCCTCGTGCATGCGAGACAACATCAGGACCTCGTAGTCCATCGAGAGACCGAAGACGGCGCAAAAGAGGATGACCGGTAGCGACGGTTCGATGGAAGAGGGGCTGAAACCGAGAAGGCCCGAGAGGTTTCCCTCCTGGAATATCCAGACCAACGCCCCGAAGGACGCGCTGATGGAGAGGACGTTCATGACGAGTGCTTTGAGCGGGAGTATCACGGAGCCGGTCTGGACGAGGAGGAGGAAATAGGTCACGACCACGATGAACGCGACGGCCGTGGGCGTGTGTCGAGCGATGAGTCCGAGCGTGTCGATGTCCACTGCGGGAAAACCGGTGACGACTATTTCACCGTCGGCGCCCAACGCGGCACTTCGCGCCGCGTCGACGATGGAGCGGGCGCCGTCGCTCGTCGCGTCGACGTCGGCGACGACGTTAACGAGCACGACATGCGCGCCGACACTCTGGTGCAGCGCCGCGGCGACTTCGCTCGGGAGCGTCTCGCGGGGGGCGGAGTACATCGCCTGGTAATCGGAGCGAGCGAGCGTCGGGTCGAGGTCCACGATGGATTCCACCCGGATCACGTGGGGGATCATCGAGAGATTGCGGGACAGGTCGTAGAGCGCGCCTACCCGGGCGGCGGAGAGCGGGTCGCCGGAGCCGTACTCCACGATGACCTGGACGCTCGAGCGGCCCCGATCCGGAAAATCGGCGGCGAGGATCTCGTCGCCGCGGTGGGACTCAGCGTAAGCCGGCAGTTGCGCGACCCCCCCGCTTGCAAGATGCATGTTCAACGCGGGCGCTCCTGCGATGAGGAGGATGGCGACGGCCGGCACGAGGACCGCCAGCGGGCGTTCCATGACGGTCTTCGCAAAGTTTCGCCAGAACCCGTGTGCGCCGCGGCGCGCGGGCAAGGGCAACCTCCAACGATTCACCCCATGGCCGATGATCGAAAGGACCGCGGGAAGGAAGGTGAGAGCGTAGAAGACCGCCAACGCGACGACGAGGGCGCCGGCAAGCCCCATGCTGGCGAAGAAAAGCCCTTGGTAGAACATGAGGGCGGAAAGCCCGATGACCACCGTGAGCCCCGAGAAGGTTATGGCCCGGCCGGCCGTCTTCATCGTGACGGCCAGTGCCTCCTCCACCGTCCTCCCGCTCGCAAGCTCTTCGCGGAAGCGTGCGACTATGAAGAGCGAATAATCGATCGCGACCCCTATGCCGATGAGCGTGACGACGTTGAGCGCGTAGATGCTCACGTCGGTCGTTTGAGAGAGAAGGAACACGGCGGCCACCGCCCCGGACACGGCGAGGAGGCCGACACCGAGCGGCAGGACCGCGGCGACGACGGTGCCGAAGACGACCAGGAGAAGAAGGAGGACGAGGGGGAAGGTCACCATCTCGGCGCGTTGCAGGTCCCGTTCGAGTATCGCGTCGAAGTCGTGGTATATCGCAAGGCCCTCTGCCGCGGTCACCTCGAGGCTTGTCGATGTCACCTTCGAGCGCAGTTCGAGGTATTCGGTGCGCGCCTCGTTCAACGACTCGTTGACCGAGACGAGGGCCAAGGCGCGCCTTCCGTCGCGAGAGACTAGGATCGCCGCCTGGGCCGCTGGGAGGTCGTAGGGGGTCACCACCTTCGAGACCCGTGTGTCGTTTGCCAGCGGGGCTAGCGCTTCGAGCATCGCTTGCCTGAACACCGACGAGTTCACGTCCTCGGTACTGCTTTCGAAGATGAGGGCGAAGTACGAATCAGAGAAGGCGGGAAGCTCGTCCGCAAGAAGGGCTATCCCGCGGCCGGATTCCGTGTCCTTGGCGGGCGTGTAGGCGAGGAGTTTTCCGCCCTGTGCGGCGATCGCGGCCGAGAGCACGAGGACCACGGCGGAGAGCACCAGCATCCCGCGCCGACGACGATACACAAAACGTCCCCATCTATCGAACAAACCGGAACCATCCACGCTCGCGTTTTCGCCCTAGGACTTCGCCATGTATAGCCCATATTTCTCCCTTCGTAAAACGTGCCAACGAGTGTGGTTTGGTGCGGTAAACCACTGCCTCATCGGGTCGGGTCACGAGGCCTGTAGGGAAAACGTCGCACGCTTGGGCCCACAAACGCCCCCGCCCGGTCACCAATACGGGCGCGCGATGCGGCGATCAACGGTCGCGGTTTGCAAGGACCTTGGCGAAGCGGGCCAACTCGTCCCTGTAGGGCGATTGTTGGAGGGCGTTCAGGGAGAGGAGCGCCTCTTCGCTGTACGCTTTCGACATGCGCCTCGCGTCCTCGATCGCCCCTGATGCCCGTATCTCGGCGATCGCCTCAAGGACCTCGGTCTCGGTCTTCACGCTCTTCGCAAGGACCGCCCGCAGTTTGCGGCCGTGCCCGTTCTTGAGTGACAGGAGGCTCGGCATGGAAAGGACGCCGCTACGTAGGTCGACGCCGAGTGGTTTCCCGGTCGCCCCGTCGTCCGAATAGACGTCGAGGAGGTCATCGTTGATCTGGAAGGCGATCCCCAAGCGGCCGCCGTAGGTCGTGAGGGCGTCGATCTCCGCTTGGTTTCCGCCGCCAAGGTACGCTCCGATGCCGGCCGCGGCGGCTATCGGGGCCGCGGTCTTCCTGTCCGCGATCTCGATGTATTTCTCCACCGTGAGGTCGAGGTCGCGTAGGCATTGCAGTTCCAGCACTTCGCCCTCGGCGAGTTTCGTGCAGGCCTTGGCCGTCATCGACACCACGTGCTCGTCGAGGTTGCCGGCGAGCTCGAATCCCCGGATGAAAAGGAAATCGCCGGCGATTATGGCCCTCTCGAGGCCGTACTCGCGGTACGTCGCGGCGACACCACGCCGCTGGTAACCTCCGTCGATGATGTCGTCGTGGATGAGTGTCGCTGTGTGGATGAGCTCGATCCCCGCGGCCGCATCGACCGCTTCGGAAAGGCGCCTTGCGCCGCACGCGGCGAACGCGAGGAGCGTGATCCGGGGGCGGATGCGTTTGCCGCCGGCGTAGACCATCTTCGAGGCCATCTCGAGTAGTTGCGGGTCGTCGCATCGGAGGACTTCTCGCATCCTCTCCTCGACGCGTTGGAGTGTCGCTTCGAGGTCGAATCGGTCGAGGCGTGGGATCGCTTCCATGGCTACCAGGGCAATGCCATATGCGGAATGCGGTTTATATGGTGATTGTCGGGCCGTTATCGCGTGAGGCCTGCCGTCTCCAAGGGTAAGGGCAAAGGGTCTAAACGGTGCGAATGCGGGCACGGGGGCCCACGGGGAATCGGCACGCTAAGGCAGGAGGCCCCGACCCGCTTCATTCCACCGTCTTTCAGGCGCCTCGTTGCACCTCAAAGCCTCGTATCCCCTGTTCGGGCTCTTCGGCGACGTCCATGCCGTCCACGCGGGAAAGCGCGGGACCACGTCTCAACCAATCGAGGAAACGCTTGACCTTGCCAGCATCGCGCTCGACGACGATCTCCACGCGGCCGTCCGCGAGGTTGCGGGCCCAGCCTGCGACGCCAAGGAGGTCGGCTTCCGTCTTGGCGCTTTGCCTGAAGAACACGCCTTGCACCCGACCGGACATGAATGCGTGGAAGCGCACCACGTCCTAAGCAAGGCGTCACGTCGGAAACGTCTTCCGCCCTCCTCCGGGGGCGCGGGCCCGACCAACGCCCGCGGGTAGGATCGGGCCGGTTCCATCGAGGCTCATCACGCGGCGATCCAGGCCCGTTGGAATAAATAAGAAACGCTTTATAAATGGAGGTTCTGGAATACAGCGGGATGCATCGCCGCACGCCCTCACGTGGAGGAATACTGTGAAGACTCTCATCAAGGAGATCCTGGAGGAAGGCGTCAAGAAGAGCCAGGACCAAGCGCCTCGCAAGAGCACCGGCCCGTCGCCGATCGACCAAGAGGCGGAGGATAAGAGGCTCGAAGAGCTCGTCGGCGAGATCCGGGCGCGGATAAAGGTCGTCGGTTGCGGGGGCGCCGGCTCCAACACGATAGGTCGACTCGCGGCCGAGAACCTCGACGGGATAGAGGTCTACGCCCTCAACACGGACGCGCAGCACCTTCTCGCCTGCAGGGCCCCGAATCGCATGCTCATCGGCAGGAACCTCACTCGCGGCCTCGGCGCCGGCTCGCTTCCCCAGGTGGGCGAAGACGCGGCCTCCGAGAACGAGCAACAGATCAAGAGCATCGTGGAGGGCGCCGACTTGGTCTTCGTCACTTGTGGCCTTGGCGGCGGGACGGGGACCGGTTCAGCCCCAGTGGTCGCCAAGGTGGCACGTGACGCGGGAGCGCTTGTCATCGGCATCACGACGATGCCGTTTCGCTGCGAAGGCGGCGTGCGCCGGTCGAACGCGGAAGCGGGCCTTTCGCGGCTACGCGAGACGGCGGATGCGACGATAGTCATCCCGAACGACAAGCTCCTCGAGATCGCGCCACGCCTCCCGTTGAACCAGGCCTTCAAAGTCGCCGACGAGGTCCTCATCAGGTCGATTCTGGGACTCACCGAGATGATCACGAAGCCTGGTCTTGTGAACCTCGACTTCGCGGACCTTCGCACCATCATGAGGCACAGTGGCGTTGCGATGATCGGCCTCGGCGAAGGCGAAGGCGAGCATCGGGCCCGCGACGCCGTGGAGGAGGCCCTCCATTCGCCTCTCCTTGACGTCGACGTTTCCGGCGCAAAGGGTGCCCTGGTCGACGTGATGGGCGGACCCGACATGACGCTTTCAGAGGCCGAGGAGATCGTGGAGACGGTCCACGAAAGGCTTGATCCCGACGCCCGCCTCATCTGGGGCGCCTCGGTGCATCCGGAGCTCGAACACAACATCCGTTGCATGGTGGTCGTGACGGGGGTCAAAAGCCGCACCGAGACGGTCACCCCGGCGCAAGCACGGCCGGGTAGGCAAGCGGGGACCGTCCGCAGGCGCGGCGAATTCGATCTCGTCCTTTGATCTCGGCTCGTCCGCTCCGCTGAGCACGCCTTCATCACTTGCGCTTTCGTCGCGCCCATGATTGAAGCTCCGTGAGAGCGCCTCATCGTTTCTAGCCCCTCTTCAATCCGGACGCCCAAAGATATTACGTCCCGGATGCCTTTTTCGCGACCGTGCCCGAAGACGCTGGCGCGGCCGCATCCGATTCCGCTTCTTCCGAAGGTACCGCGGCTTACGCCTCATCGATCAGGGCGGTCCCCGGGCATTTTCGCGCCTGGCGCACGTTGATCCTTTCGTCTCTTGGCCTCGGGACCTACCTGGGCGAAGTCGGCGAAGCGTGGAACCGAGCGTATGAGGACGCTATCGTGGCCGCCCTTGAAGGCGGTGTCAACGTGCTCGACACGGCGATAAACTACCGCGACCAACAGAGCGAGCGCGACGTGGGCCGGGCGCTCCGGCGCTTCGGCCGTCGCCGAGGCGTCGTGGTCGCCACCAAGGGCGGTTTCCTCCATGGCGACGCCCGAGAAAGTGACGGCAGGGCCTGGTTCCAGAAGACCTACGTGGAGACCGGACTTCTTCGCCCCCTAGACATCGCGGGAGGTGCGCACGCGATGACGCCCACGTACTTGCGCCACGAGCTCGAGCGTAGCCTCGAAAACCTGCAACTTCGCTCGGTGGACGTCTATTTCGTCCACAATCCCGAGAGCCAGCTCCAGGCCGGGGTCCCGCGTGCGGCTTTCGAGGAACGTCTTCGAGAGTCGTTCGTGGAGCTTGAACTCCAATGCGACGCCGGCCGCATCGCCTATTACGGTACGGCGACGTGGAACGGTCTACGTTCGCCGGTCGGGACGCAGTCGCACTTAGGGCTCGAGAGGCTTCTCGGGATCGCCCACGAGGCGCGTTACGAGGTCGGCGGCAAGGGGGAGGCGCACCACTTCGCCGCCGTTGAGCTTCCAGTGAACCTCGCGATGCCCGAGGCCGGCACACAGAGGAACCAGCCTTGGATGGGCCGTGTCACGACGCTTCTTGACGCGGCGCGCGAGGCCGACCTCGCCGTCTTCGCAAGCGCCTCCTTGATGCAGGGCAAACTCCTCGGTCGCGTGGATCAAAAGATCCGCGAGGCGCTCGCCGCCAAGACGGATCTTGAGGCCGCGATTGATTTTGCGAGGGCGCTTCCGGGCGTCACGACCGCGCTCGTCGGGATGGGAAGTCCCGAGCACGCCCGCGAGAACGTCGCCCTTGCCACTTCGAGGCCGCCAGACCCCGAGGCCGCCGCGGCTCTTCTTGCCTCTTGAGCCCCGCGCCTCCACCGGGCGAGCGCGTGAACGCGTCAAACACTTTAAGCCAAGAGTCGCCGGTTGTCCGTTGTGACGCGGGAGGAGGTCGACTACGACGGGCTCGCCAAGAGCATGCAGCTTCTCTCGGACCCGCAGCGCCTGCGGGTCGTCCGCGGCCTCATCGAAGGCAAGTCCGCCGAGGAGACCCTCGCGGCGGATCCGAAGTCGCAATTCGCCGGGACGACCGAACGGTTGAGGAAGGCCCGTGAAGAGCTAGCGACTTTGAAGCAGGGGAATTTCATCTCCACGAAGCAAGGCGACCGCGTCGAGGCGAATCCGCAGGCGCTTTACCAGTTGGCGCAGGAGATAAAGCGCCTCGCAACGAAGGGAAGCTCCGAAGTGCAGGACCTCGGACAGACCGTGATGGCGCCGCGTGAGTTCACGCCGATGGGGGCCCGGGGCCCCCGTTTCATCCTGGTCTCGGGCCTTGGAGAGGGGAAGACCTTTCCGCTCGCGGTCGGAAAGAAACTCGTGTTGGGAAGGGCGACCACCGCCGACGTATCGCTCGATTACGACCCGTTCGTCTCAAGCCTCAATTCCATCATCGAGGAGGAGGGTGGGCGGTTCAGGATAATCGACGTTCCGGAGGCAAGGAACGGCACTAGCATCAACTTCAGGCGAATCCCCCGCGGTTCGTCGGCCGTCCTTGAGAACGGGGACATAATAGGGGTGGGGCGGAGCCTGCTCGTTTTCCGCGCGTGAAAAAGGCAACGGTGCGCGGGTACGTACTTGTATGTATCCTCTTAGCCGGCCGTCGTTGCGCCCGGTCTCCAGTCGCCCAACCCTTCGATCCCAGCCCGCAGTTCATCGGCGGTCTGGTAGCGCGCCGCAGGATCCTTGCCTAGTCCCCGCGCGAGTACATCGTTGAGACCAGCGGGGATTTCCGGCGCGGGCAAAGCCGGTGCGCGTTCGACGATCGCCTTCCTCATCGCGTAATCCGTCTTCTCCTGCTCGCCCAGGTAGTACCGGCCCGTGAGCATCTCGTAGACGACGGCGGCCGCGCTGTAGAGGTCGGACCTCGCGTCCACCTCGTCGCCTCGCACCTGTTCGGGGCTCATGTAGAGAAGCGTCCCCGGTTGTACACCCGGCATCGAGAGGTGCGCTTCCCCCGGAGTGCGGGCGATGCCGAGGTCGGAGATCTTCGGCAAGAGTTCGCTGGTGAGGAGGATGTTCGCGGGCTTGATGTCCCGGTGGACGATCCCCGCCCGGTGAAGAGCCGCAAGCCCGCGAAGGATCCGCGCCGCCATGAGGAGCGCGACGCTTTCTTGCATCGCTCCACGCTTCAACGCGTCTTCGAGGCTTCCGCCCGTGACGTGCTCCATCACCAACACGTCCTCACCGTCGAGCTGTGTGACATCGTGGATGGTCACGAGGTTCTGGTGCGTGACCATGCTCGCACTTCTCGCTTCGCGTAGAAGCATCTCGCGGGTCTCCGCGGCAAGCCCCTTCGAATGGATCTTCTTGATGACGACGCGCCGCCCGAGAAGCTCGTCGCGTGCAAGGTAAGCCGCCCCGGCGCCACCTTGCCCGAGTTGTTTCTCTATCACGTAACGCGTCGGGCCTCCGGGCCGCGCGGCCAGTTTCTCTCGAGGAGCGAAGATTCGGGTCGTGAGCCGGGAAAGGCCGGAGCGCATCTTGGGGTTGGTGACGGCGAGCGCGATTCCCGCGGCCGAGACGAGGGCGACACCGGGGAGAACGAATTGGCCGAGGTCCAGCCCCGCCGCGCCTTCCCCGCCGACGATCGCTGGGGGAAGGTTCCCGGTGGAGGCCGTCGCAAGCGACGGCTCGAATTCGACGATCGAACGCAGCCGCTCCTGGGTCGAGCTCAAGCCGCCGAGGATGTACGCCTTGCTTCTCGACGCGTCCCAGACGGGCGCGGAATCAGTCGCGGGCTCCGAAAGCCGGGCGGTCAATCCCTCCACCGTGGATGACGCCGGGTCGAACCTGTAGACGACTTTGCCTGAGTCGGCGCCCGTTCCGAGCCCGAGGAGGTAAGCGTGTCGCCCATCGTAAAAGGACGTCATGCGGAGCGGGCCACCGGCGATCCTGGCATCCGCTTCGGGCTCCTCGGTGGCCGCACCGCTCCGAAGCTCCCCACTGGGGATGACGGCATCCACAACTTCGATTTCGTCGCTCACGGGGTCGTAGCGAAGGATATCGGTCCGCGCCGCGCCCGTGGCGCCGTCCGTTCCCCCGAAGATATACACGTGGCGTCCGTCCCAGATCGCCGTCGCGTTGTAGAGCGGGTGCGGCAGGCGCGCACTCATCTTCTCGACTTCGTCCGTGGCAGCGTCGAAGCGCAGCACCTCGTCGGTCGCGGTCACGCCATCCGTCCCACCGAAGAGGTAGGCATCTCGACGGAGGTCGTCGAAGGCCGCGGCCATCGCGTAGCGGCCGGAAGGAAGAGAGGCCACTTGGTAGTACGTCTCATCGCCTGCGTTGTACGGGAGGGTCAGGCCGCGAGACGACGCTTCGTACGTAAGGACCACGTCCGTCGCGCCGGAGACGTTTCTCCCGCCGAAGACGTACGCCCTCTCGGAGAGCGCGTCCCACACCGCAGACTGGTAGGCGACCCCGGGGTAATCGTCGAGATCGTCGCCTACCGAGGCCCCATACTCCGGCATGTACCTCACGATCCTGTCGCGGAACGGTTCAGAGAGGCCGCCGAAGAGGATCGCCTCGGTCCCGGTCCAAACGGCCGCGGCCCCGGCAATACGCGCGGGGAGGACGCTCGTGGACTTGCGCACCGCCTCCGTGGGCGAGACCACGGCCGGGCCGCCGTTGATCGTGACGTTGACGCGCACGGAGGCCGTAGGCCCGATCTCCCCGCTGATAAGCACGGGGTAGACGCCGGACGGAGCGTCTCTCGCGGCCGCGTACTCGACCGTCACGAAGTTCACGTCGCCCTCCTTCACGTCGAATTGATCGGGACTCAGCACGACGGCAAGCCAAGGGCTGTTGAGCGTCGCGAGTTGCAGGTAACCGGCCGCGACGTCGCTTGTCACCGTGAGCGGCATCGAGACGCGGCCCCCGGCCGGGACCACGACATCCGTCACGGTCTCCATCCGCCATGACCCGGGCGGCGCCTCGACGAAGACCTCGAACGAGGCGTTCACCTCCACTCCGGAGGAAGCGGCGATCGCCTTCATCGGGAACGTTCCGGGGATGAGGACCTGCCCGGGCGTCACGTCGATGTTGGCCGAGACGCGGCTTCCCCGGGAAACGGTCAAAGTCGGGGGCTCGATCCTCATGGTGAAGCCTGAAGCCCCCTCGGCCCGAAGGCTCACGTCTCCAGCGAAGTCCGCCGAGATCACCGTGGCCTCGATCCTAACGGTCTCGCCACCGGGCTCGAGCGAGATCCAGTTGGTGCTGAGTTCGAGCGCGAACCCGGGGGCGCTTTGAGTCTCAGGTTGGGCGGCCGCGATGGAAAACGACGCCGACGCGACGACAAAGATGGACAAGAACGTCGCCGTGATCCACGTTCCTGGCGCCTCGTCGGACTCGTTATAGACGTATCGGCGGTGCAGGATCTCCCCGACCCGGCCTATCGGGATTTCATCTAATAAACTCATCTGGATGGCGGTTCCGGAAAGACGTGCAGGCCGCGACCGGTCGTCGGGGCCAGCGCCGCCCGGGACCGCGCGACCATCAGGAGACGCCAGGTTCCCCGCTTGCGCCGGCGCGCCCCCGCGCCGCCACGCGTCCGACGTTCCAGGCCCATATCGGGTAGGTGAGCAACATGAGCACGAATCCGAGCGGGGTGGGCATAGTGTCTGCGGCCTCGGACGTCATGTAGTAGGTAATGATCCCGGTGGTTCCCGCGATCACGAGACCGATTCCAGCAAGGGTCCCGGCGATGCCCGCCTTCGTCCCGAGGCCATCCGGCGACCGCGCTTGAAGGACCAGCCACAGACCGACGAGACCGAAGCCGGACGCGGCAAGGTACAATGGCAAGGTGCTGGAGCGGACCATGATGATGGAGGCGAGCCCGATGGTCCCGATGAATGCCCCCAAGACTGCTACGGTCACGAGGATGCTCCCATGTATGGACCGAGTGGGGCTCTCGGCGTGCACACCCCACACTGTGGCGCCGATGGAGAGGCCGAAGAAGACGAGGATCGTGCCGATTACTTCGAGGACGGGAGGCTGGCCGCTGGCCGCCGTCGCGATCAATGCGATTATGCCTGCAAGCTCCAGGAAAACGCTCCACTTAGCGGCCGTCGCCAGGGGTACGGGGGCCTCCATCGTCGTCGATAGCCTAGATGCGGGACCCCTAAAAATCCTATGGCCCGCGCCCCCGTTTTCGATGATGCGGGGGGCCGGGAAGGACGCTCGTCAGGACGAGGTCAGTTGGTCGCCGTCTTTCCCGGGTCCCAATCGGCAAGGGATTCAAGCGCCGAACGTAATTCGTCGGCCGACTGGAAGCGATCCGGCGGGCGCTTCGCGAGCGCCTTCTCCAATATCGCGTTGAGGCCGGCTCGCACATTCTCTAAAGGCAAGACCGGGGGACTTTCCACAATGGCCTTCCTCACTGAGTACTCGTTCTGCTCGACCTGGCCCAGGTAGAACTTTCCGGTCAGCAGTTCATAGATCACGGCCGCGATGGAGTAAAGATCAGAACGCTGATCGATCTCTTCGCCGCGCGCCTGCTCGGGGCTCATGTATAGGAGCGTGCCCGGCTGCACCCCGGGCATCGAGAGGTGGGCCTCGCCCGGGGCACGGGCTATCCCCATGTCCGAGATCTTCGGCATCAATTCCGCCGTAAGAAGGATGTTTCCGGGCTTCATGTCCCGGTGCACGATTCCGGCCCGGTGAAGCGCCGCGAGGCCGCGTAGCACCCGTGTCGCCATGAGTATCGCGACACTCTCCTCCATCCGACCGCGCTTCAACGCGTCCTCGAGACTGCCGCCTGGGACGTACTCCATCACCAGGACGTCCTGTCCCTCAAGCTGTGTGACGTCGTAGATCGTGACGAGGTTCGCATGCGTCACCATGCTCGCGCTACGCGCCTCCCGAAGCAGCATGTCCCGCGCCTCCGCTCCAAGCCCTTTGGAGAATATCTTCTTGATGACGACCTTTCGACCAAGGAGTTCGTCGCGCGCCAAGTACGCCGTACCAGCGCCGCCTTTTCCGAGTTCGCGCTCGATCACGTATCGCACAGGCCCCCCGGTGCTCGAAGGGAAGCCCTCGCGGGGCCTGAAGACGCGCGTCGTCAGGGCCCCGATGCGCGCTCTCATCTTCGGGTTCGTGGCGACGTAGCCGACCCCGCCCGCAAGCGTCACGGCGGCCACTGGAGCGAGGAGTTGTCCCAATAGATCGTCTTGGGGGGCCCTCGCGTCGGTAAGGGTCGCGACGTCCACACTCAGGATGGTCGCCGTCGCTCCACTCCCCGCGATTTCGCCTCCCGCGAGGTAGATCCTGTTCGCCCCGGGATCGTAGGCCATCGCGGCGCCGCTGAGTTGCGTGGGGAGGTTGACGTTCAACGTGGTCGCCACATCCCCCACCGGGTCGTAGCGTGTTATCGAGGAGCCGGTGCCCGTAGCTGCGCCGCCGAGGATGTAGGCCTTCCCGTCCGCGACGAACGCGGCCGAACCCCAAGTGGCCGCCGGCAAACGGGCTGATTTCAGGGACACGGCGTCAGTCCGGATATCATATGCCATGATCTCGTCGCGTGCCTCGCTGTCGCGGCCGCCGAACACAAGTATCTGGTCCTCGAGAAGGACCGCACTCGATTCGTAGACGGGGAACGGGAGTCGGGCTCCCTCGGTAATCGTCTCCCTGGCCGGGTCGTAGATCAAGACAGTGTTCGTGCTTGCGCCGCCGGCGAGTCCGCCAAGCAGGTACGCTCGGCCGCTTGCCTCGTGGTACACCGCCGCGAAGTGCGACCGACCCTGGGGGAGTGCGGCGCCTCGCTCGACGACGTTAGCATCCCCTGGTACCCAGCTGTAGATGTCGGCGCTTGGGCTGCCGTCGCTCATGCCACCGATGATGAGGATCGTGCATTCCGCCTGCGCCGCGCACGTGCCATCTTGTTGGGGCGGCTTGTAGACCACGACACCAGGTGCCACGAGCGGCACCGAGAGCCTGCCCGTCATCGTAGCCTCGCTTGGACCGTTGTCGAGGAGCAGGATCTCGTTTTCCGAGGAACTTCCACCGATGACATAGATGGAGCCGTCTCGCCAGCGCACGGCGGCCGCGTTCTTGCGCGGCGAGGGAAGCGCGCCCAATTCGGAGAACGCGTTTCCGGGATCCGCGGGGCGCTCCGTCGCGGTTCCTTCATTGCGCTTCAGGCCTCCGCCCGCGTCACCTCCCTGGAGAGTGACGAGCAGTTGTCGCCTTTGTTCCTCGCCCCGATCCGCCTGTGCGATGAAGGTGATCCCGAACTCTCCGTTCTCCTTGCCGAAATGTTCGACGTTGAAGAAGAACTCCTCGATCTTGCCGGGCGCGAGAACGAGGTCGAGGGAGCCGGGTCTCACATCGATGCCTTGGGGCCACTCTATGTTGATTTTCACGACGCCGCTGTAGTTGTTGGCGATGACGAGACCCTTGACAGCCTTCAGGTCGCCCTGCCCGGCGAGCGTGGTTCTCGTTTCCTCGATCTGGAAGAGCCAATCGGCCTTGCCGATCGGTGAAGCGCCGCCACCCAGTAGTCGTTCTCGGTCGAACTTCATGATGCCGTTGGTCGCCGAGCCGTCCACCTTGCGACCGCCGAAGATCAACGCGGTTCCATCGCGGGGGTCGGTCGCGCCACTCGCCCAACCCACGGCCACCGGGAGAGACAGGTCGAGCGATTCCAGGGCGTCGGTCTTGGGGTCGTATCTCAAGATGCCGGAAGATATTGATCCGCTGGCCCCGCCAAACAGGAGGATCCGGTCCTCGACCAGGACGCCCGTCATCGCCGACGTCGGCGCCGGGAGCGTCGAGCCTTTCGTGATAATGGTGTCGGTGTGCGGGTCGTACTCAAGGATCTCCGCGCGAAGGTTGTCGGAGGTGTCCTCTCCACCGAATATGAGCACCTTTCCGTCATGCGCGACGGCTGTCGCTTGGAAGAGTGCGCGCGGAAGCTTTGCGCCCATGGTCCGCACCTCATCTTTGACCGGGTCGTAGCGCACTATCTGGTCGTGGCGCGTGCCTCCCTCGCGGTCGGCGCCACCGAAGATAAAAGCAGCGCCGACCTCGGGGACCCATGCGACGGCGGCCTCGGACGTCTGTTTTGGGAGCGCCACGCGTTTGAGCGCAACCGTGTTCGTCGCCGGGTCGAAGCCCAAGATGTAGTTCTTCGCGTTGTGGTCGTTGCTCCAGCCGCCGAAGAGATAGAGGGGGCATCCGGCCGCGTCGCACGTCCTGTTTCCGTCGACCAACTGCTCGGCTGCGACCGCCGAGAGTCCGGCCAGCGCGACAGGCAGGCGAGCCACCACGCGCGATTCGTCGGTCGCAGCGTCGTACTCTACCACTTCGTCGAGCATGTTTTCACGCCCCCCGAACACGAAGAATCTTCCTCCGCCGCCGTAGGCAGCGGCCGTCCCTTCACGCGGGCTCGGCAGGACAGCTGAAAAGCCCTCGTCCCCCGGCACCACCACTTCCAGGATCGTCTCCAGTGATGTGCCGCGGTTGTCGTTGGCGTGGATCACGATCTTGTAGGTGCCCCCGGCGAATCCCCCGCCCACGCCTACGTCCACGAAGAACCGAACCGATTGGCCCGGACCGACGTTCAAGTTCTGCGCGTTGATCGCGAACGGGGTCTGTCCCCAGTTGAAGTTGATATTCCCCGAGTAGGAAGCGGACGTGACTGTCCCCGAGACCAGTTTCGATTCGCCCGATTTTATCTCGACGCGCGGCTCATCGAAACGGAAGTTCCAATCGAACCCGGCGATCCTGAATATCTCTTTGGAAGGCCCGTTCGCGTCGGCGCCGCCGAGAAGATAGAGGACGCTGCCGTACCACGTCGCGTACATGCCGGCGCGGGGCGAAGGGAGTTTCACAGGGAGCGTTTCAAGCCTGTCGGTGCTCGGGTCGTAGGAGAAGACGTCGTCGTAGAAGGTGGTGACGCCGTTGGCGGTCGCCGAGCCGCCGGCGAGGATGATCCGGTTCCCGTTCCACGCGGCCGCCATGTGGGCGCGCGGTGTGGGAAGTGTTGCGCCCATCGTGAGGATGGCGTTGCTGTTCGCGTCGTACCTAAGGATGCCTTTGGTCGGGACCGTCCCACCGCTTCCCGCGTAGCCGCCGAAGAGGTAGAGTTCCTGGGATCCCGCTTGGCTGGCGGCGGCCCCGGCCAATGGCGTGGGCAACAGGGCCGGTTGCGACGTGACCTCGCCGGTCATGTGCCTATAGAACACGATCTCGCTAAGCATCCCCGCAGGGCTGTCGCCGCCGAGGATGAGCATCCCGTCGGCCCAACCGGTGCTCGCAGCGAACGCTCGAGGGCTTGGAAGGCGACCTTGGGCGACGCTTACTTTTTCCGTTGCGAACTCGAAGCGAAGGATCTCGGCCGTGTACTGGCCTTCACCGACTCCACCGGCGATGTAGCCCGCCACCGGCCCCTGGTTACCCCATTCGAGGATGGTGGCCGTCGCGCCGGCGCGTTGGGCGGGAAGGACCTGCGCCGAGTTGGTGGCCCTCTTGCTGTTCCCTTCGAAACGCAGGATCGAGGAGAGCGGCGAGGTCGGCGAAGACTCCCCGCCGAACAAGTACGTGCGACCGCCGCCGTCAAGGCCCGCCGCGAAAGCTCGTACCTCGGGTAGGCCCAAGCTGTAGGCCTCAGAGAAGATCGTCGTGCCTGTGGTCGCCTGGGCCGGAACGGTCGGCAGGTTCGCGATGAGGAGCACGAAGACTAGGGTAATCCCTGCCTGGATACGATGACCGCTTGACCTCACCGAGCCCTCCTGGGGAAAGGAAGCACGCGGGCTAATGAAGGTATTGCCCGCGACGCGCCGTATTGGCCGCGGCGAGGTGGGCGGTAAGCCTAATGCACCCGTCGACCATTGAAGGGGCGATCGGGGGAAGAGTCGTTCGAGCGAAGCAAGAAGGCCCGCGTTTCCGTCCGTGCTGATAGTCTCCACGCTCGTCATTGTCGCCGGGTGCCTGGATTCCGGGCAGAACCCAGGTGGAGATGCCGAAACATCGGGAAAGGGCTCTGGAAACGGGACGGATACCGACGGCGACGGTGTCACGGATTCGCAAGACGCGTTCCCCGGCGACCGGCGTGAATCGTCCGATCGCGACGGGGACGGCGTCGGCGACAACGCGGACGCCTGCCCCGATAATCGTGACTGTTCGTCGCGGCCGGACCTCATCGTCACCGACATCGCGTGGACGCCGGCAAACCCCATCGCAGGTGACGAAGTCTATTTCACCATCACTATCAAGAACCAAGGCGACGTTGCTGCGGCGGCATCGACGCGCCGCATGAACCGCACCGACGGGGGACAGGACGTCGCTACCGTCCCGGTACTCCTTCCAGGCGAATCGTCGGAAACGGGCACGTCAGGCATGCGCGTGAACACGGGCGAGAATTGCGTCGATGTGGTGGCGGATGTCCTCAATGTCGTAGTCGAAGCCGACGAGAGCAACAACGGCCGATCGGAGTGCTTCAACGCCGGCGCGAATCAAGGCGGATCATCGCAGGGCACTGGACCGTCGGGCGAGACCGAAAGTAACGCGACGGAGATCGACGATGAGGCGCAGCCCACGGGTAACCGCGCGCCGACGTTTCCGTCCCCGATGCGCGTCAAGACCACGACGGACTACTCCTACGACAACCAGTACGGCCTTCTCAACGACACGACGACGCACATAACGATCGAGACGCGGCCGACGGATCCTGACGGCGACGCGCTCACCTACACTTGGAGCGTCGCGCAGAACCGTTACAGCGTCCCAAGGAGTGCCTGTGGGACCCACAACCCGGGGGCTGTCTCCGGAAACGGGCTTCAAGCCACCTGGGATCGGGGAGTCTATTGCGGGAAGGCTTCGGCAGGCACGGTGACTGTCGTGGCGAGCGACGGCAAAGGCGGTTCGGCCAAATACGACGTGGAATTCGAGTGGGGCGCCGGCTGAGGCCCGGACGAGGCTTGGGAAGAGGATTGAAACGGCGTCACGCGGATCGTGGCTGGACGACGGTCGAACATCGACGCAGCGCGCGTTGAATCTGCGTTCCCGTCCCTCGTGATTTGCGCCGTGGCAACCAAGTCAAACTTAAATACGGGTTGTTCCCTCGCTACTCTCGCAAGGTCCATCTCGATGATGCAGGAACGCGAACTCAAGACCCCGGAAACCAGGTCCATCGTCGACAAGGCGTGGGACGTCCAGTACCGGATCGAGAACCGCGCAAAGCAGGTCGGGAAGGGCCGCTACGGGCGCGTCATCAAGATGGCCCGGAAACCCGACTCCGACGAGTTCCGCCAGGTCGCGAAAGTGACGGGCATCGGCATCGTGGTAGTCGGTTTCATCGGTTTCCTCATCTTTTTCCTCATGGGTTTCACGCTTCCGTGGTTGGGGAAGGTCCTCGGGTTCTGAGTCCGGCCCCACGGCCGAGGCGTAGGTTTCGTCGAATGTCCCGCTGTTCCACACTTTCCACGCTTGCCGGTAGGCCGGATTCTGGCATAGCCCTCTAGGGCGCGCCCGGAAAACGTTCCGATTTGTGCAATCGATTGCCGATTGCCATAGAAGCTCGCGAGAAAGCTTATCGTTGGTTTTTCGCTCTGTCTTTCGGGCTAGGCTATGACGGGAAGGAAGATGTTTGCTCTATTGCTTGCCATCGCGATCGCCGCACCGCTCCTGCCGATTCCATCGGCGACCGCGGACCACGCGGACGTGGGAACAGGACACGACCCCATAGTCGTGATAGCGCACATCGACGGCGGGATCAACCCATACAACCCGGTCTTTCGCGACGACGGGCCGCTCGCCTACGTCCATCCGTGCAATTACATCGCCGGATACCCGTGTTCGGTGCCCGAGCTCAAGCTGTCGCTGAACGAGAGCTCGTTTTCGGCCGCGTTCGCCCTCGACAAGCCCATCTGGGACAACCTCCTTGCGCGCTGGAACAACGCGTCGGACAGGGCGAACATCAGCGGTAAGCCGTTCTGGATCTCCGGAACGAAGATCGTCGCCGCGGTACGCATGGGCGCGGGAGGCACGGGCGGGCCCGACTGCCAACTCACCCAGATGCCCACGGCGATCGCGATCCAGAAAGACCCCACGGGCTTCAACAACACGTCCCAGCCCCTGATCATCAACCCGGGCGGCAACCCGACATCGGTGGGGCCGAACGGCGTGGTCTGGAGTTCCATCTTCCCGATAACCGTGGGCGGCAAGTCCTCGTGCCCGGACTACCCGATCCTTGATGAGCACGGGCACGCGACCATGACCGCCACCAGGATGGGCGGCAACGACGGCTCGCTCTGCCCGGAGTGCAGGATCGTCTCGATCGAAGGCCTCGGCGGCGCGTCGACGAAGTGGGCCGCGGACCAAGGATGGATCGATGTCCAGACGAACTCCTGGCTCGGGCTCATCCCTCCGCCCCTTGACCAACAGACCGGCGGCACGACCACGAGCGCGTTCATACACGCACAGGACAAAATGCTGGTCTTTGCCGCATCCGGAAACGGCGCGGCATACTTGAGCGGGTTCGCTCCCACGCCTACCGAGGTCCTTTCGACGGCGGCTCCGGGCGTCATCCTTGTCGGAGCCCACGACAATGGATACGTGACGCAATGGTCGGGCGCACCGGCCCACGTCGTCGCCGACGGGTACGGAGGCAACCGCGGCGAGAACCAAGGCTTCGGGTTCGGGCCCCACCCGGTCTCATGTTGCACAAGTGCAGCAAGCCCGTACGCGGCTGGAGGCGGCGCGGCGATCGTCCTTGAGGCGCGCCAGCTTCTTGGAGACAAGGGCACGGGGCTTCGCGTGGTCGGCGCTGAAAAGGCCCTCGCGGTGAACCTGTCAAAGGCGAACGTCTATGCCGGACCCCTTTCGGACGGCATTCTCACCCTCGACGAGGCGAAGAGCCTCATCGAGCACACGGCGGAGGCACGGCCTCTCGAAGGCGCAAACGACGGGCTACTCCACTGGGTCGCCACCGGCGACCTTTCGTCCGAGAGCGCATCGTACATCCCGACTTTCGGGCCGGGCGCGAATCCCTTCTGTAACGGTTGCTGGACGTCGCCCGTAAAGTGGGCGGACGTTCCCGCGGACGTACCGGCGTACGTCTCCATCGGGTACGGCGCGATCAATGAGAGGAGCGTCGCGCTTGCCGCCGACGTGCTTGCCGGGACCGAGACGGAGCCGACGCGTGCGGATGTTGACGACTTCTTCGCCGCGGAGGCGATCGTACGGGCGCCGTTCTTTGGGCCGGTGTCGGTCCCTGGCGTGATTCCATCGGGGCCAGTTCTCGGGTCAGGAACCATCCATTTGCCTGCGCCGCAGTCCCGCTCAGGGCCGGGCATGACTGAGGGGTCGTGGACGACCACCGGATCATTCGCGGCCCAGGGCGTCGACGGACTGGTCGTGGCGCTTCCTGCCGACGCGCCTGGCAAGACGATTACCGCGGCGGGGGTCTCGCCTTTCGACGAGACGTTGGGCCATGATCTGGACATCTATTTCTACGACGCACAGCGTGGCTTCGTTGGCGGCGCAAGCGAAACGCCCGACGAGTCGACTGTGGTTCCTGCCGGGGCTGCGTTCGCCGTGGTTGATTTGTTCCTAGGGGCTGAGGTGGATGTTGTGACTTACATCTCGTAGGGTGTCGGTTGCCGATCTGCCTGGCCTCTTACGCACCCTTTCGACAACGAAGGCGTTCCGGCATGGATGTCATCTTGGGAGGGCATCCGCGACGAGGATGATATGCGATTCGTCGCCTACATTCGCGATGTCGCGAACTCGGTGGTCGCCGTCACCACTAAACCACGTACGGACGGGACACCGCCGCGGGGCCCGCTGCGGAGAGGCGCTGAGACTCGCGCCCACTCAAATCCTCCCCGGTTCTCTCCCCGTTGTTGGGTCTTTTCCCGGTGCCACGCGATGGGCACTCAATCAGAAATCAGAAGGCCGCTTTTCCCAGTTGCGCTAAAAATCCTCCATGGCTCGCGCCAGGCAACACTTGTTTGCGTCGTCGGACTTCGGGGTCATGGGGTACTAGATTATGCGGCAACGAATTAGTCCAACACTTTTGGCTTCCATGGTTGCGATGATTATGTTTTCGAGCTCGGCGTCGGCCGTCCCGGATTGGTGGCATCCGACTGATTGTGTTGAGTATTCTCTGAACTATCCCAACGTGTATGTCGATCCAAACGAGAACTGTTATTTCCTAACCCACTGGCAGACGACGGCGTATGAGGTCGGAACCCACGATGTGATTGAACCGATCGTTGCAAATACGGTCGTAATTCGGGGTACCGTTTTCCGTTCGCTTCCTGGCCCAATTGAAATCGTGGCCAATGAGTTGGTCATGGAGGGGGCGGGAGAAATCCTCGGTTACAATGGCGCCCGGGGTTTGAACTCGGGCCCCATCGGGTTGGACGGCGAGCCGGGCGGTCCCGTTTGGATTTCGGCGACGTTGTTGACAATTTCGTCTGGTGCCCAGATTAGAGGCGGGTCGGGCGGTGCCGGCGGTAATGGCGTGGGCACCCTTGTGGCCGCTCATGGTGGAAGCGGCGGACAAGGTGGCAGCGTGAGGGTGATCGCGGCCCAAAGCACAATCTCCGGCACGGTGTTACCTGGCGCGGGCGGTGATGGGGGAAACTCCATAATAATTTCAGAAAGCTCTACAGCGAACGTTGGATTTGCCGTGGTTGGAGGTGCCGGCGGGGATGGCGGAGGCGTTTTCTTGAACGGCGTTCTGCAACCAAACGCAGTAGAGGTCGTGGGTCCTGCGAGCGCGACGAACTCGGGCGTCAGCAGCCCCGCCTCCGTCGCTGATTGTTACCAAGTTACCGGTAACCCGGGACAAAACGTGCTCCTAGGCAATGGTGGAAAAGGTGGCTCGGCATGCATCATCCTGCGAGGCGCGACAGGTCGCCAGGGGGATGACCAAGGGGCGGGATGTTCAACTCCTCCGCCGAGGGACGGTTTTACCGGAGAATCGCTTTTCCCACCCCCGGCCACAGGGGGCCGTGGCGGTCACAGCCTCGGGGGTCGCGGGGGCGATGGTGGAACGGCGACCGAGAACATCTACGGCGGTCAAGGAGGGCGCGGGGGGAACTCACACTTCGCGTTTCTTCTGGGGTATTGCACTCGAGGTGGCAATGGCGGCCAAGGAGGCGACGCCTTTTCGGGGAAGGCTACCGGCGGACGCGGCGGCGATTCATGCTTGGGAACATCAGGTGGGAACGGCGGAAGCGCGATGAACTTGGCGCAACAGGGTGCGGGAGGCGCCGGCGGGGCCGGGAATCCATACGGGAGCAGCGGGGCGAGCGGCCAAGCGAACAACGGAGGAGTAGCGGCAGGCGCGCCGGGGCTCCTACTGGTGGGATGTCTCTGGCTAGTAACAGGAGGCTGACCCAGATTGCTTCCGGACGAGGGTGGTTTCGGTCGCGCCCTTTGACGTCAATCCGCTGAGCGCGGCTAAGGCCATGGCGTTGGCGGAATCTCCGATTTACATAGCCGGTGTGCCCTCATGATGACCTCGGTCATCTTTTCCTCATGGAATCCAATGGCGTGTAAAGAAGGGCAAACAACGCAGCAAGGAACATCATAGCTCATAAAGCGAGGGACGTTGCGCTTCCATACTCTGTGGCCGCAATCTGCAGGATTACACCGAGGCCCGCCGTGCCGCTTATTATTGACATAGCCTGGAGCCGATTCACGGCTCGTATTGCAAATGCGACCGTATGAAACTTTCCGTGCCATTTCTAGACCACTTGCCATCTGGTCAAACTAGGCGGATGGATCGCTTTGACTTTCCTTGAGCAAAATGAGCACGCCGTTTATCGCTCCCCCGCGCGGCAATCGGACCCGACGCGTCTTCACGAATCCGGCTCGGCGCGCCCACTCCTCGTACTCGCTCCACGCGTAGTTGGCGCCCTCCGCCTCCGCTAGCATGTTGAGGCTTCCAAGCGCTGCGTCTTTCGGCCCCCGGCGGTCGTCGTCGAGAAACCACTCCGCGATGATGAGGATCCCTCCCGCGGATAGCGCTTCAAAGCAGTTCCTCAAGATGATCGCGTCCTTCCCCGGCGACCAATCGTGGAGGATCTTTGAGAGCACCATGGCGTCACCCGCGGCATACGGGCCGTCGAACAAGTCGCCTTCCGCGAAGGCCATGCGCGCTTCGAGGTCGGTCCCCCGGGCGATCGAGCGCGCGACCTCGAGGACAGTTTTTCGGTCGAAGACGGTCCCCGAGAGTCCCTTCCATTTCCGGAGTGCCGCGTGTATGAAGGCGCCCGAGCCGCCGCCGACATCGATGAGGCGCACCCTTCCTGCGAGGCTGACCTTCGAGAAGACGTGCCTGGCGCTGTCTTGGGACATGCCATGCATCCCCAGCGTGAACCGGCGCACCCCGTCCGTGTCCATCGATCGAAAGACGTCAGCGCCGGCCTCGACGCCCGCCGGCCGGCCCTCGCGGATCCGTCTAGTGAGGTCGCTCCAACTCGAATACATGCGGTTGCCGCAGAGGAGCACGTAATCGCCGACGTAGCCGGGTTTTCCTTCGACGAGAAAGCGCGATGTGTCCGGTGCGAGCCTGAACGAACGCCGGCCTGACGCCCTAAGGAGGCCAAGAGCAGTGAGAGATGCGAGGAGCGCATCCATGCCGCGAGACGAACAGGCAAGGGCCTGTGCCGCCTCGCGGGATGTGAACGACCGCCCGTCGAAGCGGGAGAAAAGCCCGAGTTCTACGGCGGAGGCGAGCGCCTTGGTCTCCCAGAACCCCCTCGCCATCTGCATGATGCGGGCAGGGGAACCGGCGCTCCTTGGCATGTGATTCGAGAGGCAGCCCTTGGCAAAAAGGATATCCCGTCGCCGTCGCCCGGGGCGAGGACTACCGACCCGCGTCAACGATCCGACCAAAACGTTGAAGCTTGCCCGCGGGAGAACCGGGGCCGAACACTATGAAATCACGAATCCTGTGGGTGGCCGTCGTCGTGGCCGCGTCCGTCGTCGTTCTCGCGCCCGTAGGCTCCGCGCATCTGGTGCACACGGGCTGTGATTTCCAGGGGAAGCAGGAATTCGCAGTTTGGTATCGCGAGTATTTGGACCAATTCGACCAGAACGATCCCGACACGTGGACGAGCGGCATAGTCTGGATCAGCACTTGCCACTATTGAGCCCCAGAAAGCCGCCGATCACGCCATCCGTCTTCCACGACCATAATGTAGGTCCCTCGACTCTCATCCCCGGTGCTAGACGCACGAGGACCCGTGGAGGACGTCGACAAGGGCCTACTCGCCAGGACCCACGGGTCGAACCTCTTGAGGTTGGTCGGCAACACCCCATTGATCCGCCTGGCGCCAGCTAGCATCCCCGCCGGCGTAGACTTGTTCGCTAAGGCGGAGTGGTGCAACCCCACCGGTTCCGTCAAGGACCGCGCCGCCGCCGCGATGGTAGTGGACGGCATCCGGCGCGGCCTCCTCACCAGGCAAAGGACGTTGATCGACGCGACGTCCGGAAACACGGGCATCTCGTACGCCGCCCTTGGCGCCGAGCTCGGTTTCAAGGTCATGCTTTGCATCCCCTCGAACGCGGGCGAGGAACGCAAAAGGTTGCTTCGCGCCTACGGGGCGGAACTCGTGCTCACCGACCCGATGTCGGGCACCGATGGGGCCCAGGAGGAGGCCAGGGGCCTCGTGTCGGACGGCGCGGGGCGGTACTTCTATCCGGACCAGTACTCGAACGATGCGAATTGGAGGGCGCATTACGATACCACCGCGCCGGAGATCTGGGCCCAGACGAACGGGCGAATCACGCATTTTGTCGCGGGACTCGGGACCACCGGCACGTTTGTGGGAACGACGCGGCGACTCCGCGAACTTCGGGGCGACGTTCGTGCGTCCTCGGTGGAACCCGATTCGCCCTTGCACGGACTCGAAGGGCTGAAACACATGGAGACCGCGTCGGTCCCAAAGATCTACGATGCGAAGCTGGCCGACGAACGGCTCGCTGTCTCGACCGACGACGCGCAGCTGGCCGTCAAAGAACTTGCGAAAAAACACGGCCTCCTCGTCGGCACGTCAAGCGGCGCCGCCTACGTCGCGAGCCTCCGGCTGGCTCACCGGCTTACGGAGGGCGTCGTCGTCACGATCTTCCCCGACAGCGCGACGAAGTACATGCGGGACGCATATTGGGAGGACACGGATTGAGCGGCGGGCGAAAGGGCCGGAGGCAAGACAATTGACGATCGTCATCCCGGCGACGCTTGCCGCGGCCATCCGGCACGCGGGCGAAGACGCGTTCCCGGAAGAGTGCTGCGGCCTGCTCGTAGGCGTCGACGGCGAACCGCGCATGGTGAAGGAGACGCTCGCGATGGATAACGTCTTCCCGGGCCCTCGCAACAACCGGTACACGATCGATCCGTTGAAACTCGCCAAGGCCGACAAGGACGCGGAGGCGAGAGGTCTCCAATTGATCGGCTTCTACCACAGCCATCCAGATCATCCCGCCAGGCCCAGCAGTTACGATCGGGACCACGCGTGGCCATGGTACACCTTCATGATCACGCGAGTCGCCGGCGGCGTGGGATCGGAGACGACTGCGTGGCGGCTTTCGAGCGACAGAAAAGTATTCAATGAAGAGCCCATCAAGGTTGAATAGATGGCAGTGACGATAGTCATCCCGACGCCGCTTCGACAGTACGCCGATAAGCAGGCGCAGGTCGTCATCGAAGCGAAGACCGTCGGGGAAGCGCTTGACGCGCTCACGACCAAGTACCGGGAATTGAGACGTCACCTGTACGCGGAAGACGGAACCCTGCGAAATTTCGTGAACGTCTACCTGAACGACGAGGACGTTCGACACATCGCGAAGGACGAGACACTCGTGAAGGAGGGCGATACGATAATGATCGTCCCATCTGTGGCGGGAGGAAATGGTGCCGGGGCCGACCGGGCCCAACGGAGTCCCGTGGATGGCGACAAGGTCGAAACGACGCGTCTTTCGAACGACGAGATCCGTCGTTACAGCCGTCATCTAATCATGCCGGAGGTCGGTCTCGAGGGACAGCGACGGTTGAAGGCCGCGTCGGTGCTGATCGTGGGAGCCGGTGGGCTCGGCTCGCCTGCGGCCCTATACCTTGCCGCGGCGGGTGTCGGGCGCATCGGCATCGTTGACTTCGACGTCGTCGACGAAAGCAACCTCCAACGGCAGGTGCTTTTCACTACCGCAGATGTCGGGAAATCCAAGGCGGAAACCGCAAAGGCGCGCCTGCTGGTGTTGAATCCCAATATCGAGGTGGACGTCCACAGAGAGCGCTTGACGTCGGAGAACGCATTATCGATCCTGCGCGACTACGACGTCATCGCGGACGGCACCGACAATTTCCCGACACGCTACCTCGTGAACGATGCGTGCGTGCTCCTCGGGAAACCGAACGCGTATGCGAGCATCTTCCGCTTCGAAGGGCAAGCCTCCGTGTTCTGGGCAGAGAAGGGACCCTGTTACCGCTGCCTCTACCCGGAGCCTCCGCCGCCGGGCCTCGTCCCGTCCTGTGCCGAGGGGGGTGTCCTTGGCGTCCTTCCGGGAGTCGTCGGAGTCATACAGGCGATCGAGGTCATCAAACTCATCCTCGGTTCAGGCGAACCCCTAATCGGCCGGCTGCTCTTGTTCGACGCGTTGGACATGCGTTTTCGGGAACTGAAACTTCGAAAGAACCCCGAGTGCAAGGTCTGCGGGCCGCGCTCGACCGTGAAAAACCTCATCGACTACGACGAGTTCTGTGGTGTGCGGGGCGAAGAAACGGGAGGCGAAGCGGTGGATGCGGGCAACATGATTACCGTCGGCGAACTGAAGTCGATGCTCGACGCGAAGAAAGCGGTCTTCATCTTGGATGTGAGGAATCCCGAGGAATTCGAGATCTGCCGACTCTCCGGCTCGAAGCTCATCCCGCTTCCAGAACTCCCGCGACGGGCAAACGAGCTTTCGACCGCGGACGAGATCGTCGTCCACTGCCATCACGGGATACGTAGCGCGCAGGCGGTGAATTTCCTGAAGACACTCGGGTTCAAGAAGATCAAGAACCTTGCCGGCGGCATCGACGCGTGGTCGAAACAGGTGGATCCGACGGTGCCGAGGTATTGAGGCCGGCGTGCGACTTCGAAAGCCGGAGATGAAAAGCGGCATCTCCCTCCCACGTCACTGGAAAAACCCTTATGGCGCTCCCGCCTTCGGGTCTCGGCGATACAGTGGCCGAATCATACAAGATGTACCTCGGGGGAAAATGGGTTGAAGCGGAATCCGGCAAGAGAACGGATGTGCTGAACCCCGCGACGAACACGACCATCGCGAGCGTCCCCGAGGCCGGCCCCGTGGAGGCGAAGAACGCCATCGCCGTCGCCGCTGCCGCTGTCGATACGCCTGAATGGCGGGACATGGACCCGTCGCGCCGCGGCTCGATCCTCTCCAAGATCGCCTCGATCATCCGAGAACAACGGGACGCCCTTGCCCTTCTTGAGACGCAGAACAACGGGAAGACCATCAAGGAGGCGAAGGGGGACATGAACTACGTCGCCCGCACTTTCGACTACTATGCGGGTCTTGCCGACAAGATCGAAGGGACCACGATCCCCGTGCCCGGCGCCCGCCTCAATTATACGCTACGCGAGCCCCTCGGCGTGACGGTCCACATCGCCCCCTGGAACTACCCGTTGCTTCTTGCTTGCAGGAGTGTCGCTCCCGCGCTCGCCGCCGGGAATACGGTCATCCTGAAACCCGCGTCCATAACGCCGGTAACGGCCCTCAAACTCGGCGAGGTCGCCGAGAAGGCGGGGCTTCCGGCCGGCGTCCTGCAAGTGGTCACTGGAAGCGGTTCGGTACTTGGCAAGGCGCTCGCGTCGGACCCGCGCGTCGATGCGGTAGCCTTCACCGGATCGGCCGACACGGGCCGCGAGATCATGAAATACGCTGCGCCGAACGTGACACCGGTGACCCTCGAACTCGGAGGGAAAAGCCCGAACATCGTCTTCGCCGACGCGGACGTCAAGGCCGCCTCGCGAGGTGTCGTCACAGGCATATTCAGCAACGCCGGCCAGATGTGCTGGGCGGGATCGAGGCTATTGGTCCACGGATCAATCCACGAGACCCTGCTCTCAGAGGTCTCGAGGATGGCGAGCGCCCTCAAGGTGGGAAATGGCAGCGACGACAAGACGGAGATGGGGCCCGTCGCATCGCGCTCCCAGATGGAGCGCGTCATGAAGTACGTCGAGACGGGCAAGAAGGAGGGGGCTACGCTCGTCACGGGCGGGGAGCGCGCGGCAGAGGGCGAGCTCGCGAAAGGCAATTTCGTGAAGCCGACGATCTTCGACGGCGTCGCCCTCGACGCGACGATCGCGCGCGAGGAGATCTTCGGCCCCGTTCTCACGGTGTTCAAGTTCAAGGACTTCGACGATGCGATGAGGATCGCCAACCATACCGACTTCGGGCTCTTCTCGGGTGTTTGGACGAATTCCCTAGTGACGGCGCATACGGCGGCGGCGCGCATCAAGGCCGGCATGGTGAGCATAAACGAGTACCCGATAACGTTCCCGCAGACGCCCTTCGGCGGCTACAAGGACAGCGGCATAGGCTACGAACAGGGCCTCGCCGCCGTGGCCTCCTACACGCGGGTGAAGAACGTGAGCGTCAACATCGCCCCGCCCAAGAAGGCGAAGTAGGGGACAATGGTCGCGCTGCGCTTCGAACTGCAAGACGGCATCGGTGAACTCACGTTCACGCGGCCCGATAGGTTCAACGCACTCAACGAGAACGGCGCCAGGCAGTTCCGAAGGGAGATTGAGCGCGTCGCGGCCGATGCGGCGGTGCGCGCATTGATCATCACCGGAGAAGGGAAAGCATTCTGTGCCGGAGCGGACGTTTCCGAATTCGCCGAAAAGATGGACAAGGATCCGGTGGCCGCTGTCAAGGCGCTCACGGGGGAACTCCATCCGGCGATATTGGCCATGAGAGGCATGGAGAAGCCGACGGTATGCGCGTTGAACGGGGTCGCTGCGGGAGGAGGTGTGGGGATCGCGCTCGCGTGCGACGTGATCGTCGCGTCAGAGAACGCGAAGGTGACGCCGGCGTTTCTCAACGTGGGCCTTGCGCCTGATTCCGGCACCACGTGGTTTCTTCCACGCATCGTCGGTCTCAAGCGTGCTGAGGCGATGTTCCTCCTGAACGAGCCCGTCGACGCGGAGGAAGGGCACCGCATCGGGCTCTTCGCCAAGGTCGTGAACCACACTGCGCTCATGTCGACCGCGCGCGACACTGCGGCGGCACTGGCCCGCCTTTCGCCCCTCACCCTTCTACGGGCGCGCCAACTCCTCGACATGAGTCTCGAGAACACGCTTGAGGCACAACTAAAGGCCGAGCGGGGATTCAACGCCGAGAGCGCGGGGAGGAAGGACTTCGTGGACGGAGTCCGAGCCTTCGTCGAAAAGAGGCCGCCGAAGTTTTCAGGCGCCTAACACTTCGTGGACCCGTGCCTCATATAGCGTAAGGGGGGAGAGGCGCGAAAAGTCTAAGTGATTGTAGACCCCTGGGATGGAGCGGGAGCAGGATTGTTCGCGATCCCCAGATCTTCGTGGAACGTCGCAACCGGATTGGCTGTTACGCTCATCGTCACCCAAGGCTTTGCGATTTCGCCAAGCTTCGCGACCAGCGGCGACGATGATCCACACGTAGCGATACCCACCAGCGGCGCCTTCAACTTGACGCATCTCCCGTATGAGGGCGGAACGGCCAAGGTCGCATTGGTGGCACAGGAGCACGTTCTCCTGACCATGGAGGTTCAATGGCACGGTGGGCGCGTCGGCGGGAATTACATGACCGACCGCTTGGATATCATCGGCCCGTATGTGCGGTACTCCACGGGGGTGGTAGACTACGTACCTTGGGAAGCCGAAGCCCATGCAGCCGACTATGACATCCACGTTGAGCCCGATTTGAGGGCCGTGGCGTTCGACTGCGGCTTCTGTGGCGGTTCGGCGTCCGGCGAGACGACACAAAAATCTTTCATCTTGGCACCCGGCCAAGAAGTGATGGTGATTTTCTCTTCGACGGCTTTTGGGACCGGCTCGTACTTTGCCGTCGACTGGCAGGCCAATGACACGGCTTCCATGGAAGGGCCTGTGGTGCGCACGGGCGGCGTAGTGGTCATGGATATGGTCCAGGAGGCGCGACGTAGGGGCACAAACGTTGCAGTCTTGGGCTGGAACGCGGTCGGCGAGTATGGCGAACCTGTCGCGACGGTGGACGTGACGGATGGCGCTTTTGCCTCCATCAACGTCGTCAACCGACAAGCCGACCCCATAACCGTCCGGGTTAGCGGTGCGACCTCATTGGGCGAAGGGGTCGCGTCCGGTGGCTTTGGATTCTTCTTTGCCGACTTTGGCAGGAATGGACCGTTGACGCTGACGGTGACGATTGAAGGGTGGAATCCGGGCAACGAACCGTTTGAGGGTGAACCCCTGGAGGCATACGTTGTCGTTGCAGACATACTGGATCCCCCTGAATTCTACTGGCAATGGACGTATTGAGGACCGTCCGCTCAAGTGCATTGTTCGGGTCAGCTTCGCAATCGTGTGGCCGGTACCACAACACCACGGTGGCCCTAGACTCTACACCAATGTTTCGTGGCCAATAGTCTTAAGTATCGCGCCGGCCCGTCCAGTTTGCATGAGGGCGCGGACAACGGTCGGGGCCTTGGCTATCTCGCTCGTCCTGCCCATGGTGGCCGCCGGCCTCGCGTCGCTTGTCGCTGGCGCGGCGCCGATGGCGCCTTCCGCGATGCCCGCGGGCACCGGTCCGTCCTCTTCAGGCGGACTTGCGTTCACGGATTTCCCCGATGGACCGGGCTGGGTGAAGATTCAACTGATCCCGGATGGCCCGACCTCTATCACATACAAGGGGACATGGCAAGTCGGCGGCGGTACTGAACTTCGCGAGACGGAGCGTTTGTTGATCGGCCGCGGGACCCGCGATGGCCTTCTTGAATCCCATGGTGGAAGCAGTTCCGGGTTCTCCCTGTTCGGCGCACACCACAGTCGCCTAGGGGTTCACGCAGAACTCTGCGCATGTCCGTACTCTCGCGGGCCTGCCACGAACACCTTTGGTGGATCCCCGTACCCAATCGAATTGGACACGAACGTGCCCCTGTCCGTGATCATCGCCTCCACCGATTTTCAGCCTGGCAACTTGTTGACCTTGGAATGGGAAGCGAGAGGTTCGCCGATCAGGGTTGAGACTACGACGGGTGCCGGGGGCGTCTACGATATGGACTTGGTCGAGGAGGCGCGGCGGAACGGCCGCGGGGCATGGCTAGACCAGTCCCCGATCATTGGACGCGCGGGCGAGGCGGTGGCGCGGATTGGCGCTCGCAATGGTGCTATTGTGAGCTTCGCGGCGTGGGAATGGTCGGACGACGATCCCGCGTACGTGGTGAGGTACAATCTTAACGGTGACATCGTCCGCGCCACGGTCGACAGTGGGGCAGCCTTCTTCGCGCAAGCCGCCGTGCGGGGGGCCACAACAGTGGAAGTCGCGTTGGAACGGTGGGCGGAAGGTCGCGCGATCCAGGATGATCCGAATGCGCAAACGCGTCTCTTCGTGATTGATGTGGACCCGGTGTTCGAGTTTTCGCACACCTATTCTGGATAGGGGTCCCCGCAAAGGCAGTTCTGGGTCCTCCTCGGCTTCGCATTCAGGTTATCGCCTACCACAAAGCATTAGTACTGTCCGGATAACTGACGACCGATGCGGATTGGGGCGACCCTCGTAGTGTTCATTCTTCTGGCCGGTTGCGTCACGCCCGCCCCGCGTAGCCCCGGTGATGCCGGGATAGGCGGTGACAACACGCAAGCCGGCGCGGACGAGGCATCCGGGCAATCGCCTTCGAACCAACAGCAGTCGCAGAACACGCAAGTCCCGCCGAAGGCGGTGACCCTTTCGCAGCCGCCTGTGGCTTCCAACACGACCTCGGACCTCGTTTTCTCCGCGCCTATCCTCATCGACGACCTACGCGCCGGAGGCGAACCAGTCATCGCCCAAGCGCACGACGGCTCCTTCGTGATCAGTTCGCACCCCGGTTGGACGCATTATCATCCATCCTCGGACCAAACGCATGCCGGCACCGAACTCGTTGAGCCGGCAAGCGCGCAGTCATACCTTTGGCGGTCGACCGATGGGGGAAGGAGCTGGACGCACATCGGCCTTCCCGGCACCGACGGGATGGGGCCGCGCGGTACTGCGCCCGGTGTCTCGGACCCGGAGTTCACGGTCCGCGCTGACGGCGTCATCTTCCACACGGACCTCGAAGGACTCGCGATGTCGTCGGTGTCCTGGAGCAAGGACAACGGGGCGACGTGGACGGAAGGGAACCCGATAGCCGCCGGCGGCCCGAACGACCGTCAATGGCTTGCGAGCTTCGGCCCGTACGTCTACTTCACCGCGAATTACTTCGTGGACCACCATATCCAACGTTCGACCGATGGGCTCATGTGGGAGCGGCTCGGGAACATCCCGCCATCCTGCTCGGACCTGATTTCCGCGTCCGATGGCACGCTCATCGCCGCCTGCGGCTCCGGGATAGCCGTGAGCGAGGACGGTGGCTTCTCGTGGCAGCGGCGCCTCGTCCCGGAGGATGAATCCACGGGGGTCCTACGAGGTGGCGGCATCGCGGAACCGGGTCTTGACTCGTCCGGGAACGTTTGGGTCGCCTGGGAAGTAAACGAGACGTCGCTCTTCATCGCCGGGACCCCCGACAAGGGCCTGAGCTGGCCCTGGATCCGCAACATCACGGGCTCCGTGAAGGCAGCGCTCGGCTCCGAAACTGTCAGAATGGTCTGGCCATGGATCAGCGCGGGTTCCACCGGCCGAGTGGCCGTCACACTTTACGCAACACCCACCGCCGACCCGAGTGCAAGCGGCAGCATCGACCGGGAGTGGAGCGTCGTCACAGTCGCCGCGTTGAGCGCGACGAGTCCTGCGATCCCGACGGCTTATGTGGTCAAGAAGGGCCACCACGTGGGGCCCATCTGCCAAAGCGGCACCGCGTGCCAAGTGTCAAGCGTCCAAGGCGACCCGAACAGCGACCGGCGTCTCGGCGACTTCTTCGAAACGACCATCGACCGGGAAGGCTTCCTCCACGTCGCGTACGCCGACACGCACACGAAGGCGACGGACGTGATCAGCCACGTGGGGTACGTGAGGCAGACCGGTGGCCCCAGGTTCGTCGTGGACGGGTACGTTCCGACGCAAGGGTGAGGCCGCGGGCGATCCCCGTGGGATCATCGCTTTTGGTCGAGCTTGAAGTGTTTTTCAAGTAGGTGTTCGGTCAAGAACGGCAACCTCCTCTCGCTCGCCCTCGACGGCTTCACCACTCTGACGCCGCCTTCCATGTCGACGCCCAACAGGCCGACTCCTGCCCGCTCCCACTTTCCCCTCTGCCTCATCGGTGCGAACGTGTTCTCAAGCGGCATCGCGACATAGGATTCGTGCGCCGCCGTCTGGTAGTGGGATGCTTGTGCGAGCGCTTCGCGCCAATCCGTGAGTTTGAGTTCGACCGCGAGAATGGTCGCGGCGCGCCCAAAGACGAGGTCGGCGTAGCGCCCGTTGATCTCCACCTCGTGGGCGACTTTCCAGCCGAGTCGCGCGTAGTGGGCGGCGACGGGGATCCGGAGGTTCTCCTCGAGTTCGTTGAACACGGGGAAGCATCGTCCTTCTTCGGTTAATTTCGTTGCCTCGGGTGGCCAATACTTTCGGGTGCGGCCCGCGTTGCGGGTCTGAGGGCCTATTCCGAGCCTCGTCTCGCGACGCCCAAAACCCTCGTTTGCCGCCGCGGGCCGGGAAAAGCGTTTTCATCGTGAAGCGACCATAACCCCTTCTGAATGGCGCCCCCACAGCGACTCGTCTCGTTGACGCCGAGCAACACGGAGATACTGTGGGCCCTGGGGCTTCTCCCAAGAGTCGTAGGCGTCGACGACGATTCCGATTTCCCTCCCGAAGTCCGTAACATAGCGAAAGTGGGCCGCGACCTCCAGGTGGATATTGAACGCGTGAAGGCGCTCAAACCCGACCTTGTTGTGGCCTCGCTTTCCGTCCCCGGGATGGAAAAAGTCGTTGACAACGTGAAGGCAACGGGGCTCCCGCACATCACCCTCGCTCCCACGAGCGTCGATGGCGTCTACCGAGACGTCTTGGAAGTGGGGCGCGCGACGGGAGTCGAGGAGCGCGCCGTAGCCCTCGTCGCCGACATGAGATCCCGATTCGCTCGAGTCGAGGCCGCCAATGCGAGACTGGGCGCGAGGCCGAACGTCTACTGGGAGTGGTGGCCGCGCCCCCTGATCGTCCCCGGCGCCAAGAGCTGGATGACCGGGATGCTCGAAAGCGCCGGCGCCGTCAACATGTTCAAGGACATCGACCACGAGAGCCGTCCGGTCGAGGAAAAGCGTGTGCTCGAACGCGACCCGGATTACATAATGCTCTGCTGGTGCGGCGCGCTCCAAAGCCAGATGGCGATAGACAAGGTCAAGAACCGGCCAGGCTGGCAAGACCTCAAGGCAGTGCGCGAGGGACGCATCTACCTCATGGACGAGGGACTCTACGGGCGACCAGGACCCCGCATCGTCCAAGGACTGGAGCTCTTACAATCCATCTTGGCCGGCAAGACGCCGCCAGGCGACACGCAGAAGACCCCACTGGAACCGATCGGTATCGGGGGAAACTGACTGTCGAAGATATCCACCGGGAGCGGCGACAAGGGCGAGACAGGGCTTGCCACCGGCGCACGCGTGAGAAAGACCGACCTACGGATCGAGACCTACGGCACTGTCGATGAACTGAACGCCGCGATCGGGGTGGCCGCCTGCGAGGCGGAGGGACGCCTTCTCGTTGAATTGCGGCAATTACAAAGGGAACTCTTCATCCTAGGCGCAGACCTATCGACGCCGCAAGATCACAAGATGATCCGCATCGAGGAGCGCCACGTCCTTCGCCTCGACTCGGAAAACGACCGCATCGAGGCAGCGCTCCCGCAGTTGAAGAGGTTCATCCTGCCCGGTGGGACGCGCATCGCCGCAGCGCTACACCACGCGAGGACCGTGTCGAGACGCGCGGAAAGGCTCGCGTGGGCACTTTTCGAACGCGAACCAGTGAACGAGCACGCGTTGGTCTATTTGAACCGACTGTCGGACTACCTCTTCCTGCTCGCCAGGCGCGCGAACCTGGACGCGAAGGTCGCCGATGTGGAGATGGAGCACGAGAAACCCTGAGATTCTCCAGATGAAACGTTTCCTCTTGATTACTCTCGGCATAGCCAATTCTTAATAGGTATTGCCCTCAATCAGGAGTCCACCGAGGTAAGCAGTTGACCACACGCAATCTCGTCATCATCGGCTCCGGCCCCGCCGGCCTCACGGCGGCCATATACGCAGGCAGAGCAAACCTTGAACCACTTGTCGCCTGCGGCTCGACCGCCGGTGGCCAGCTCATGCTCACTACCGACGTGGAGAACTATCCGGGTTTTCCTGAAGGGATACTCGGGCCTGAGATGATGGACAAGTTCCGAAAGCAGGCGGCGCGGTTCGGAGCCGAGTTCGTCGACGAAGACATCACAAAAGTCGACTTCTCGAAGAGGCCTTTCAAGTTGTGGCTCGGTGACAAGGAGATCCAATCCAAGTCGGTGATCATAGCGACTGGTGCATCTGCGATATGGCTTGGCATCGAGAGCGAGACGAAGCTCCGCGGTCACGGCGTCTCCTCGTGCGCTACGTGCGATGGTTTCTTCTTCAAGAACAAGGAGGTCGTCGTCGTCGGGGGCGGCGACACTGCGATGGAGGAGGCGAACTTCCTTTCAAGGATCTGCAGCAAGGTCACGGTCGTCCACCGGCGCCAGGAGTTCCGGGCGTCGAAGATCATGCTCGAACGGGCGCAGGCGAACAAGAAGATCGCGTGGGTGCTCGACTCCGTCGTCGAGGAGGTCGTGGGGAAGGACAAGGTGGAGGCGGTCCGCGTGAAGAACGTGAAGACCGGCAAGAAGACCGACGTCCCAAGCTCGGCCCTGTTCGTCGCCATCGGGCACACGCCGAACACGGACGTGTTCAAGGGCCAGATCGAGATGGACGACAAGGGTTACATCGTCGTGAAGAAGCACACCCTGACGAACGTCGACGGCGTCTTCTCCGCCGGGGACGTCGATGACCATCGTTACCGGCAAGCGGTCACGGCGGCCGGCGAGGGCTGTAAAGCGGCGATTGATGCGGAAAGGTGGCTTGAGGCAAACGGTCACCACGGCTGAAGCGTCAAGCGGCCTTTGCTGGACCTGCTCGAACCGCCGTTCGATCGAGACTCCACGGAGTCGCTTCGTCTTCTGCCGCCTTTCGAAGGTCGATTCCCGGTATCCGCGGTTCCCAAGACTTCCGGTGACGGCATGCGGGGGCTACGAGGACGCCGCCCCGGGCGCGAACCGGTAGATGGCTCCGCCGTGGTCGACGACGTAGACCTCGCCCGCCTCGTCCTCGCCGAACGACGAGATGTTGTGGTCGGTGTCCATGAGCTCGGCTTGCTCCCAGACGGTGGCGTTTCGCTTCAACGTCCAGATCGTCCCCGAGCAGTAATCGGCGAAAAGGAAGACGCCGACGAGCGGTGTCGCCGTCTTTCCCCGGTAGACGTGGCCCGCCGTCACGGAGCACTCGGAGCCGCCATGCGCGTACTCCGCTACAGGAAAGACCGTTGCCGTCGGGAGGCCGATCTTGTATTGGTGGTTTCCCTCGTACTGGTTCCAGCCGTAGTTCTCGCCGCCCTTGCTCGACGCGGGTTGGAAATCGATCTCCTCCCACGCGTTCTGCCCGACGTCGCCGATATAGAGGTCGCCATTTGCACGGTCGAACGTGAAACGCCATGGGTTTCGCAGGCCGTACGACCAGATCTCGTGCTTTGCCGCAAGGTCCGAGACGAAGGGGTTCGCGGGAGGGATCTTGTAACCGCCATCGCCCGAGACGTCGATGCGCAGCAGTTTACCAAGGAGTGTCCCGAGGCTTTGGCCGTTCCCGTGCGGGTCGCCCCCGGAGCCGCCGTCGCCGAGCCCGAAGTACAAGTACCCGTCGGGACCGAAGACGATGTTTCCCCCATTGTGGTTCGCGTAGGGCTGATCCACGGTCAAGAGCATCTCGCCGCTCTCCGCGTCCGCCACGTCGGGGTCAGTGGCACTCACCTTGTACCGCACAAGTTTCGAGTCCCCGTTACCCTCCTTCGCGGTGTAGCTTACGTAGAAACGTCCGCTTCTGGCGTAATCCGGCGGAAAGGCGAGTCCAAGAAGGCCTTGCTCCCCGCCGGCCTCCACGAGGGCGGTGATGTCGAGGAACGGGGCTTCCCGCAGGCGGCCGGTCTCCAAGATCCGCACGACCCCCTGTTGCTCGACTACGAAGAGACGCCCGGAGCCGTCGCCGGCATGCGTCACCAGCACCGGTTGGACGAGCCCTGCGGCGATCTCGACGAGTCCCACACCCTCGACGGGGGGGGCCGTCAATGGTCTCGGTGGGGACACCGGGTCCGCGGGATTGTTCGCCGGGGGCAAAGCATCCGGCGACCACGGTAAGGAAAAGGATCGAACCGACGACAAGACGCGGTCCGGGCCGCATGCAATCCAATGTCCCTCTCACATGTGAAACTTTTGGACCGGGTGCGACGTTCTCAAGCCGTCGTTCCCTCGTCTTCCCCGACCACTTCCACAAACGATTTCTGTGACACGCCCAGCCTGTCGAGGTGCCGGCGCAGCAAGGACAGGTCTATCTCGCGCCGTGTCGCCGCGTAGAGCGACCTTGCCGCCTTCTCCCGCGTCGGCCCGCCCACCGACACGTCGAGCGCGATCTGCAGTTCCAGGGGTGCCACACGTAACGGAGGCAGTCCGTCGCGTTCGACGGTGTCGTGGTCGCGAAGTGTGAGGCGTAGGACTAGACTGTGGTCGAACTCGACGCCGAATTCCGTCTTCTCGGCGTCGCGCCGTGTGAACGTCAACGTCCCACCGGTCATCAGGATCTCATCGTAGCCCGATTCCTCCGTCGGAGCGTCCTTCGCGTCGTGCTCGACGGACAGTTTCTTCCAAAGAAGGTGGAAATCGCCACGCTTGAGGCGTCCGACGACGAAATCCGTGCGCCGCGGGGCGGCGGCGCCGAAAAGGGACGCGACGTATGCGCCGGAGACCGCGTAATCGGCCCCGACCAAGTCCAATATGCCCGCGAACTCTTGGACCTCCCGGTCGAGTCTCGTGGGCGCCCGGAGGGCTTTGTAATGCTTCAAGGCTAGCGCTCCATTGGACGCGAACAGGGCGAAAAAACCGCGGCCTTCGATCGACGGATCACGTCATCGTGATCTTGATAGCCTGCACCGGGCAGACCGATTCGCAGGCGAGACAGTTGATGCAGTCGGGCTCGCGGATGGGGTCGGCCTTCGCAGCCTTGACGATTGGTTGACCGGAGTCGTTCGGTGACGCGCAACCGGGCGTTTCGTACCATTCGAAGACGTTCACCGGGCACGTGTCGATACACGCGCCGTCGCCCGTGCAGATGTCGAAGTCGACGCCGACGATGCGGCCGTGGATGCCGAGTCTAGCGGGTGCTTCCAAGGGGCCGAACACTTCGTGCGTGTGGTGCTTCTCCACGGAAGGGCGTTTGTGCATGAATTCCGGGTCGATTCCCATGCTTACCGCGACTAGTGAGGGAAGGACCATTTATAAGCGTTACGTCCGAGCAGTAGGGGGTCCGGCCGACCCACCGTCTTGCTCTCCGCACACCGTCCGACCCAGCAGGATGTCGAGCGCTTGGAGAGGCATCCACGGCTCAGAACGGCCGCTTCACATTCGGGAAATTCTTCCACACATCGACGCCGCACCACCGGTCGCCCTCGGGGCATGGGCCTTCGAGTCTCTTGTTCTCCACAGGCCCGTCGCGGAAGAAGCACGGGAGGCCAAGATGTTTCGTGAGGCGCGGAATCGCGTGGCGCGCCGGCCACCTGGAAAAGTATGGTGTGTATTCGCCGGCCGGCTTTTCGCATGCGCTGCGGTTCAATACTTTGCGAGTTCGCGCGAAAGCTTCTCGTGGCGTTTCATGACCCGGTCGACGACGCTTCGCGTCTCGGGGTCAAACGGATCCGTCGCCGTTTTTCGCGTTTTTGCGTTCCGCAGGTTCTTCGCCTTCTCCTTCGTCTTTGTTGGCACGGTATCGCTTCGCATCCACATTCACCTTCCAGGCTATTTATAGCTTCACGGAGTTTTCTCGGATCCAACCGGTTATCGCCGCAACGTCTACGTCGCCTCGCGCCACTGAAAGCATGAATTCCTTCAGCACGACAACGCGGCCGCGCACGCCGTAACCGTTTTTCTCAAGGAAGACAGCCGTAACGAAGAACGCTGTCCGCTTGTTGCCATCGACGAACGGGTGGTCAAGCACCAGGCCCCGCAGGAGCAAGGCCGCACGCTCGAAAAGGTCCCCGCTTTCCGGAAATGGACCCCACGCAACCCTATCGAGGGCCGCGTCAACCGCGCCCGGCATAAGGATTCCGCGTGCGCCACCGGCGAGCGCGATCGTTTCCTCATGAATCTGCACCACCTGTGCTCTCGACGGAAACCACACGACCGACCGGTTTGGCGCAACGCTTCATCTCGATTCCCACCAAGGGGTCGCCGAAAGTGTCACTCTCCTTGGCATCCCGTCTCCTTAGAACGGCCTCTTCACATTCGGGAAATTCTTCCACACATCGACGCCGCACCACCGGTCGCCCTCGGGGCATGGGCCTTCGAGTTCCTTGTCCTCGACAAGCCCGTCGCGGAAGAAGCACGGCGGGCCGATGTGCTTGGTGACGCGCGGATACACGCGCCTGGCCTGCGCCAACTCCTCCATCGAGGCCTGATAGATCTCTTCTTGCGCCAGGAAGCACGTGCGCATTCGCCACTTGTGCATGAGGTTCAAGAGGGAGCCGGATTCGGTGAAGCGGATAGGCGTCGCGTTCGGGAGCAGGTAACACGCCGCCTCGGCCGGAGCGCCGTTCTCGATGAGCGTGTTCTTCGCCGTCCAAAGTGCGTCCATCGTCTCCCGGTAGACGCTCAACGCGCGCGGGTTGTCGGCGATGACTCCCGGTGTGATGTAATCCGGGGCGCGAGTGTGCGTTCGCGTGAGTAGCGGCCTGCTCGCAGGCACGGTCCGGTGTCGCTGGTCCTGGCTGTCGGCGGCATGGCTGATCCTCTTTCTGTACGTGAGCTGCACGTGGTTCAGGGCCCTCAAGAAGGGCGAATGGGTCCAGACGTTCAACGTGTCGAGCATGTAGGCGTTTCTCGCCGGGTTCACGAGTGTGTCGAGCATCTCCTCGTCGGAGAGCGTCGAAGGCCCGGCGCCGATCACCTCCCGCGCGGCCTCGGCCACGAGTTCCTCGCCGCCTGGCGTGTGTGCCACAAGTCTCGAGCATAGGCCATCAAGCGACGCGTCGAAACGGGCCGCGAAGCCCGACGCGGCGCCCACCGCTTGCGTCTCCGGCAGCTGTTCGAACGGAATAGGTCCTTCGCCCACGCGGTCTATGAAATCGGGGTCGATCTTCCGCACCTCCGCCAGCATCATCGAGACCACGTGCGCGGATTCGGTGGGGCAGTCCCCGGTATTTGCCATCCGGGCGTACCTTTTCAGTTCGATTCCGCTGATCGTGTGGTACATCGATGTGAACGCTGCGACGGGAAGCACGTACCGGCCCATCTCCATCGCCTTCTTCGACGCATCGCGGCGGATCGCCTTCTCATCCTGGCCCTTGCGTTTCCCGAGGGCCGCCATCAGCCGGTAGTTGTCGTCCTGCAACAGTTCGTTGATGCGGTTGTAAGCGGTCCATGCGCTCGACACCGCCTCCTCGTAGATGCGGGCGTTCTCCCCTGATAGCGGCGGCACGTAGACGCGGGCCTCCTTCAGTAGATTGTACCGTTGACTCGACTGTTCGGAGTTGTAGAACGGGTGGCTGTGGAGAAACGACCAGACGAACTGGCGGCTCACGTTCTCAAGACCGAAAACGAACGTGGGATGCTGGAAAGGCGTGTGGTGGCCGGCTTCGTAGATGGATTCGCCGATCCGTTCCCGCTGGCCTTCCGTGACCTCCTCCGTGAAACGGAGCCCGGGCGAGTAACACGTGCGAGCCGACGCGATCGCGAGGTCGTAGGGGCGCTCCGTGAAGGCGATGAGGGCGACGCGAGGTGGCGCGGTTAGAACACCCGGCGAGTCCAGGGAGACGGCCATCAATCGTACCCCAAGGTGGCTCCCGCGGCCGTGATCTCCATTTCGAGGCCCTTCGCCCGTTTCATGATGCTGTCGTAGCGCGCCTTCGCCCCTGCCTCGTCCTTGTTGAAGCGTTTGGCCGAATAGGGGACGTCGAAGAAGAGTATGCGCGCGGCCCGGATCTCCCGCGTCCACTCGAATGTTTTCGGTCCGACGTTGGAGATCGCGATCTCCAACTGGCCGGCAAAGAGCGGATGGACGATTCCGCCGTGGAGGACGAGAAGCGCGTTCCTTGCGCTTTCGGCCGTGGGTTGGAGCATCCCGACTACTTCGGGGTTCAGGGTGAACTTTTCGCGAGAAGCCAGGCGAAGCACCTTTCCAGGCTCCAGTTTGCGCGGCCCCTGCCGTTTTTCGATCGGAATGAACGTCGGCATGTACGAGATGAGGTCCAGGTTCGCGGCCGAGAAGTCCTTGATCCCGATCTTGCCCATGCTGAGGAAATCGGTGATCTCCCTGTTCCCGAGTAGCTCCATCGAGGCCCGCGCGCAGGATATGCCACAAGTGGCATAAACTCAATCGGCTAGGAGCCGGTGGAATCCGGGCGGATGCGGGAAGGGACAGAGGGCGCCAGGCGACGCCATGACGCGCTGCCCCGAAGCGCCCCAACGCGTCCTAATTCGTCCGAACGTGCGGCCCCAGGGCGCCCCGACGCGTCCCGATCCGTCCAAACGCGTGACGGGCCCCGGCCTTCCCGTGCCAAGCGTCGCGCGGTGGCCGAGGTGTCGTGTTTTGCACCGCGGGCCCCGATGCGAGGCATGGGATCACCGATGGCGCCATCCTCCGGCGGCGGGGCGGGTCAAGCAGCAGCCTTAATCTTCCGGGCCCGTTCCCAGTCACGTGCCTCGCTTCGGCGTTATCGACGTCCATGTGCACATGACCCCGTGGAGGATGCTCCGGCCGGGGGTTCGGGAACGCATGACCAAGGAACGCGACGACGTCGAGAAGATTGAGGCGATGATCGCTGATTCCCGTCTCTTTCTCAAATACCTCGACGAGCAGGGCGTGGATGCGGCCGCCGTCATAAACTACCCGGCCCACGAGGTCATGGGGTTCACGGACCAAGTGAACGATTACGTCGCCGAATTCGCAAGACGCAACCCGACCAGGATCCTTGCGGTCGGCGGTGTGGACGCCCGGCACGAGAAGCGCGCGGCCGACCACGTGAAGGCCCTTCATGCGAAAGGGGTCCGGGCCCTGAAGATACACCCTCCCCACCAACTCTACGCGGCGAACGCCTATGTGGATGGGGGGTGGCGTAGCCTCAGGGAAATCTATTCAGAGGCGCAGGAACTGGGGATGCCGGTGATCATCCACACGGGAACGAGCGTCTTCCCGGGGGCTCGCAACCGCTTCGGCGACCCGATGGCGATCGACGACGTGGCACTCGATTATCCACAATTGAAGATCGTGATGGCGCACGGCGGCCGCCCGCTGTACATGGACAAGGCGTTCTTCATCCTGCGCCGCCACGAGAACGTCCACCTTGACATCAGCAGCATCCCTCCCAAGTCGCTTCTCGAATACTTCCCTCGCTTCACGGAGATCGCGAGCCGGGCGATGTTCGGAAGCGACTGGCCCGGGCCGGGCGCGAAATCCATCAAGGGAAACGTCGATGCCTTCAAGGACCTGAAGTTCGACGAGAAGACGCAAAGGGCGGTTCTGTACGAAAACGCGGCCCGCTTGTTTAATCTCGAAAGTTCTATATAATGCGCGGGAGAAGTCCTTGCTGGGATCGGGATGTCAGACATGGTCTTCCGGTACGAGGGTGTCCCCATCGAGGGTGTGCGCCAGGTCGCGCGCGGCATCGAGCGCATGGCGTTTCTCATGTTCCTGGTGTTCGCAACCGTAGGCGCCGGCCTCATGTTCGCCGCGATGGGCGGTTTCGCCGAAATCGACCGGCCTCAAGCGGCGGCGCTACTCGCCGGGTCGGCTGGGGCGCTCCTCATCGCATTCCGCTCGCTCGTATGGGCTACGAAGGGTTAGGTGTGCTGTAACTTCCTAAACCGGCCCCTTTTGTAACTCCAAAAACGACCCGGGCAAACGGGCTAAAACCCGTCGACCCTGACCCCCGACCGGTGGTCCTGGTGAAGCCCGTGTTCGATGATCCCAACGTGTTGGCGCGAC